>CAZHOX010000155.1:0-7404 GCA_964534345.1 uncultured Anaerolinea sp. | reverse complement strand
TGGTGCGGAAATTGCAAAAGCGATCAATAAAAAGACTTCAAGGCCCTGGGAGCCTTGAAGTCTTTATTCCTGATGCACTTTCCCCGTCACTTGCGCAGGGCGAGGGCAATCGCTGCGGGGACAGAGAAGAGGACGGAGATGAACAGCATGGTATTGTTTATATCTGAATCGTACACAAAAAAGCCAGCTATGCCGGTGGCGATGAGGCCGCCACACAACAGGATGAGGCTGAACCTCTTCCATGTCTCTTTTTGGAATGCCCAATACGTACCGGCCAGCACGGCGAGGATGCCGTTCAACGTAAAGTAAAACAGGGGATAACTGGAGTCAAAGGCAATGCGCTCCACGTTGTACCCGTCAAATATCATAAAGAGAGCCAGAGTGATGAACCCGAAATTCTTTGGCACTTCCATGTTCGAGAGAAGAGTGATGCCAAATAGAATGGCTGTAACACCGTACAAGACCCAGAAGGCAATAAGGTTTTCATACGTCTCAAATACGATAAGTGCGTTGGCAATGCTGCTGACCACCAGAGCTGCGATCAGTACCAGGCGAAGGACATTTGGGACTGTTCCGCTCTCCAGAATCATGGACCAGCCCTTTGAATCCGTGCGCGTTCCTCGCATAAGTCTGGGGCCAAGTACAGCGTTGAAGATGATCCAAACAGCCAACAAGAGCAGCAGGTCTTCAACACCCCAACCTGTATTTTCATATAAATATTTATTGAACGCTCCCAACCCAAACCCTGTCACCAGATTCGCAGGCACCCACCAGAAGTCCAGGCGGCTGCGAAAGATAGACCACTGCACCAGTCCCGTAACCCCTGCCGCAAGACCGGAGAGAGCGCGGGCAATTTCAGTAGAATCGTTGATCGCTCTGTTGTAATAGATCACCAGTATCGCGGATACAACCGCCAGAACCAAAGTCCCTGCCCATTTGGCGCGGAAGGCGTTGTTAAAGAACTGATCCTGAGGTGCAGGCTTGCTTCGCGAAGGCAATACGCCAGCGGCGGATTCACTTCCAGTAACCGGTATCAGGCGTTCGGGAGAAAGAGGCGTTTTTTCCGGTTGGGATTCGGCAACGTGGCCCGCATCCGTTGGAGCGCGGGACCTGTCAAACTCAGCCAGTAATTTTTCAGCAGCGTTGGAAATTCTGCGGCTGTCGTCACTGAGCATTTTTTCGAGGGCGATGCGCGCCAGGTTTGCCAGCTCGTCATCGCGGGAACGCAGCAGCTTTCCAAGCTCATGCACGGCGCTTTCACGAATGGACGTGAATTGACTCTCCGTTGCCTGCGTAAGTTCGAAGGGCAGTTCCACAACTCGTTTCTTCGCGTTCGGGTTTCTCGCAATGATCAGGTCGCCCTGCTGGTTGTACGACCAGCGGTGCGGAATTTGTTTGGGAGTTTCCGAAATGACCTTGGCATAGGTGTAGTCGTACCATTCGTCGAGCGAGACATGCCCATCGTTGTCCATGTCCGCTTCGCCGGTTTTCAAGCCTTCCAACAAAAAGTGAGTAAAGAGCGAAAGGTCGGTCTGGCGAATGACCTGATCGCCCTCCAACGCATATTGCATCGAGTCGGATGCGGTCATCACCACGCGCCCGTAGCCGCTGCCTTCAAAGGTCGCTTCGGTGACGGCCTTTGGGCTGCCCTTCGTTCCCCGTGCAAATGCGCCGCTGTGGCAGCAATCCAAGATCAAGATCTGTCTTCGCGAACGGCAGCTATCCATCTCATCCGAAATAAATGTGGACGGGATGGCAGTTGCTTTCAGCAGATCGGTCTGTGTGTCTTTCAGGCTGAGGAACAAACGGCCGCGGTCATCCAAAATGCCATGCCCCGAAAAATAGACCAGCACAAGATCATCCGGCTTTTTGTTGTTGAGGAAACTGCTGATGGCGCGGCGGATCTCGCTTTCATTTTTATTGATCAGCGGAGTGACCTCATCGAAGGAGCCGACTTCCGTATCCGCGAGTACCTTTGCCAGCGCTTGCGAATCAGCAGCGGGAGTTTTTAGCTGCGCCAGTTTTGGATCGTCGTATCGATTGTTACCAATAATAAGTGCGTACTTCATGGAGGCTCACGCTTTCAGTGACCTGCTCAACGTCTTCACCAGCACTTCCAATTCCTGTGCAGATGTTCGCGTTGGGTCGTATTCGATCAGCGCGGTGCGCTTCCCAACCTTCACTCTGATCTTCACCGGCGTGGAGGGTTTTCTCTCCACCCATGATTTCAGCAATTCAAAAAGTGGAGGGATGATGGTGGGTGCCAGCGAGACAGCCATCTGACCGATGACCAGCATGTCCACAGCTTTGGTGCCGTCCGGCGCATCCCCCGCCGACACCTGCTCGACGGAATCGACGCGCAGGTCCTCCACCTCGGCCATCAACTGACGCGTTAGCTCATCCAACTCGGCATCGTTCCCCCCGTCCAGTGACAATTCAATAAATAGTTCGGCAGGGTTTTCGGACATATTCTCTCCAGAATTAAAGTAAATCATACGATGAATTAAGGTTGATTTCAATCAGCAATTTCCCCAATGCATATTGAATCTCCCCTGCAGCGTGCGCCTGTGCGGTTTATAAAATAGAAAGAGCCGGGTCTCCAGGCCGGCTCTTTCTATTTTTGATTTGTTTAGGAGGAGAAGAGAAATTGTCTTGCGAGCTCAACTGTAACATCAGCAGGAAAAAGATGCTTGACGCTCCCCCTACGTCCACTGCACGCTTCTATAACGATTTTGATTAATCTTTTTTAACCCAACCCCACCCTCTCAACTTCATTATATAGTCAACCCGCCAATAAACCGTTTTACAGGCATGATATACTCAAAAAAGAAAAATCAAAAAAGCAGGGAGCATTTATGCGCCTTTCAAGAGCACTAAAAACCGACCAGGAAATCATCACCCGTTTCATCACCGCGCTTGGCAGTGGGTCCGTTGCACTCAGCAATAGCAAACTCCCCCGCCCGGGCTTCTTCATCACTGCCCACGTTTTCATCAAGGAATACATCGAAGAAAGATTCTACAAAAAAGAGGAATTCCTCATCAAAGTCCTTGAAGACGGAGGCTTCCCGCCTGACAGCGGACCCATTGGCGCCATCCGCACCGACCAGAAAAAAAGCATCGCAGCCGCAGAGTCCATGCTCAATGCCGCAAAACAATGGGAAGCAGGTGATACCATCGCCCGCTCCGAAACCGGCTGGGGCACCAGTGAATTCACATCCACCATGCGCCAACACCTCGAACGCCTCAAAAGTCTCGTCCTGCCCCTCATCGAACAAACCATCTCCGTGGATGAAGAACACAACATCTCAGAACAGATCAACAGCATCGTCTTTGAAGGCGGCCCCGAAAAACACATCAAACTTATCGAACAATTGGAAGAAACACTGAACGACTGGAAGTAACCCACTCCGCAAACTCAAACGGGCAGATGAATTGAATTCATCTGCCCGTTTTGTTTTAACGCCTCATTCCCCGCTGATAACTGATTCTGTTTCGAAGATCATCCCCCACTCAAAGGGTTATACCGCTGCGCGCAGAACAGGAATCTTACGAATGATAAAAACGATCATCCAGGAAAGCACAAAATTAACCAGCGCCGCCAATGGGATGACAAAGAGCGCATTCCCAACCTCTGATTCAAAGCCAGCTGCTCTCCAAACCAGCGCCATCCAAACAAATACCAGCGGGTGGATAAGGTAAATGCCAAAGCTCACTTTGCTTGCCTCTTCCGATAACCTCGCAAGAGGCAACGGTATTTTTTCACCTGCTGCCTTGAGCAAAACAAACGCCCCAAGCGACATCAAAATAATATTCAAGCTGGGGTAGCTGCGAAAGACAAGTTCATTTTCCTGTGGAAACAGATTAAAGTGGAACACTGCAAAGGAGAAGATAAAACCGATTATGAAAAGACCAAGCGCAGACCAGAGCAGAGGCGGTTTACTTTCCAAATTACCCAACACATATCCAAGTAAAAAATATCCAACGTAACCACCCGTGTAGTAAATTTCAAACCCATTCTTGAGAGGTGTAAACGCCTCCACAATAAAAAGAATGGGCATGGCAATGAACCAAAGTGCGATATAGTAAAAAATGTCTACTCTGCTGGCTTTGGCAACAAATACGCGCAGAATGGGAGTAAGAAGATACAGGCCAATGAGGGAATAGAAAAACCACAAGTGCGTCTCTCGCGGCCCGCGCAGAATACGGATGAACATTTTCAAGATACCCTCAAGCGTTACACCGCCTGCAAAGGCATCAGAATTCTGCACATCATAAATCATGGACCAAACTAAAAAAGGGATGATGATGCGCGAAGCGCGTTTCCGAAAAAAAGTCAGCAAGTCTTCCTGCTTGGAAAGAAGCAGATAACCGCTGATCAGAAAAAATAACGGAACGCCAATGCGGGAAAGCGCATAATAAAAATTCTTTGCCCATGCAGGGCCTGCCCCCCAATTTTCAATGTGTGCAAGCACAACAAGGAATGCGCCGATAAAACGCATGAAGTCCACCCAGGATGTTTTTTCTTTATTTTGCATTGATTGGAATCCCATACGTTGAGATTATACATTCTGGAACAGCAATGTAGTGAGTGTATGTATAATTTCCACCACAGACAACTGAAGAAGGAGACCTCCATGCAAGCCTACGAACTCAACCAACTCATTTCCCAGCGTGCTGACGCGAACAAGCTCTACCTTGAATTCCTCAAAGTCCCCGACCTCAGCATGGGACTCTACGTCCTGCCCGCCGGAGGCACCGACCCGCAAAGTCCGCATACCGAAGATGAAGTTTATTATGTAGTGAGTGGCCGCGCAAAAATAAAAGTAGCAGATGAAGATCGTGATGTGCAGGCAGGCTCCATCGTCTATGTGGCGAAGAACGTCGAACATAAATTCCACTCCATCGAAGAAGAGTTGACGGTGATCGTCTTCTTCGCGCCGGCCGAGTATTCGAACAGGAAATAAAAATGTCACTAGAAGCCATCATTGCCCAGTTTGGCTACCCTGCATTGATCATCGGCCTGCTGCTTGAAGGGGAAACCGTCCTGGTGCTTGGAGCCTTCATGGCACACCGGGGATATTTGGATCTGCCCTGGGTCATTCTGCTCGGGTTCGTAATCACCTTCTGCTCCGACCAGTTCTTCTTTTGGATCGGCCGGACAAAGGGAGAGCAATTCCTTGAAAACAGACCCAACTGGCGGCCTGGCGTGGAAAAAGCAAAGCACATACTGCACCGCAACACAACCTGGCTCTTTCTCGGCTTTCGGTTCATGTACGGCCTGCGTACCGTCATGCCATTTGTATTCGGCCTAAGTAAATTTGAACCAAAGCGATTTGCTTTTCTAAATTTTATTGGCGCAGGGGTCTGGGCGCTGATCTTCGGGCTTGCGGGGTATGCCTTTGGGCAGATCATGGAAATCCTTGTGGTAGATATGGACCGGTACGAACTATGGTTCGCATTAACGATCATTCTGCTTGGCGGCGGGGTATGGCTGTACCGCCGGCAAACGGGCAAAACCGCCCCACAAAAGGAAGGAACGGATGAATAACCAAACGCAGGAACAATTCAAAAAGCTTTTTATGGAAAAAGTTGAAACCTTTACAAGGCAGGAACGGGACTTCTTCAATAAAGTGTTGGAACATAAGCACATTACCCGAAACATCAACACAGAGTTTGACGGTCAACTCACATTTGGACAGCAGCTGGCAGATAATGTTGCAAAATTTGGAGGCTCATGGACCTTCATCTCCATATTCGGCATTACATTACTGGCATGGGTTACTTTGAATTCCGCGATACTGGCAAAAAATGCATTCGATCCTTATCCATACATATTGCTAAACCTGTTTCTTTCCATGCTTGCCTCAATCCAGGCTCCCATCATTATGATGTCCCAGAATAGACAGGCCATGAAAGACCGGCTCGATGCATCGCACGATTACGAGGTCAACCTAAAAGCCGAAATGGAAATAGAGAATCTGCATCAGAAGCTGGATGAACTTCGTGAAAAACAATGGGCTGAACTGGTAGAGATGCAGCAGGAGCAAATCCGTTTGTTGACAAGGCTGCTGGAAGAAAAAAGTAAGTGAACAGAGTTTCGCAAAATTTATGTCATCCGGCTCCTTAGACAAAACAGGTCGGCTTATATCCGACCTGTTTTGTCTTTAATACCGATTCTCTGGATTGTCACCAAATTATATATAATGTACAATCTTCGCCACGAAGGAACCCTCCCCCTATGCTTCAATTAAAAACCACTCCATTCCATGCACGAACGTCCGCGTTGTGCCAGCCGCAAAACTGGCGCAAGTGGGCGGGATATTTCGCTGTTGGCTCATACGAGCATACGCTAGACCGTGAGTATTGGGCCATCCGCAATGCCGCAGCGTTGATCGATGTCTCGCCGCTGATCAAGTATGTGATTAAAGGAAAAGACGCGGCGGCGCTTCTGCATCGCGTCACCACCCGCAACATCCACAAGATGAGCGTGGGGCAAGTCTTCTACACCGGCTGGTGCGATGAAGAAGGCAAGATGATCGACGATGGCACCGTCACCCGCCTCGAAGAACAGACCTTCCGCCTGACTGCCGCGGAACCGAATCTACGCTGGCTGATGATGAATGCAGTCGGCATGGAAGTGGAGATCAGCGAAGTCACAGACGATGTTGCCGCGCTCAGTTTTCAAGGCCCAAATACACGCAAGGTCTTGAACATTGTTTCCGAAAGACCCGTGGACGAGTTGAAATACTTCCGCATGATGAAGAACAAGATCAGCGGAATCGAAGTCACCATTTCAAGAACAGGCTACACCGGCGACCTCGGTTATGAAATTTGGATGGACGCCAAAGATGCTCTTCCGATCTGGGACAAGTTAATGGAAGTCGGTAGTGACTATGGCATTGCTCCTGTTGGCATCCTCGCAATGGATATGGCTCGCGTGGAAGCGGGTCTCTTCATGCTCGACGTGGATTACACCTCCGCCAGCCATGCGTGGATCGAGCCGCAGAAATCATCTCCCTATGAATTGGGGCTCGACTGGACAGTCGCACTCGATAAGCCCGGCTACTTCGTTGGCCGCCGCGCGCTGGAACGTGAGAAGCGCGAAGGCTCCACCTGGAAGATGGTTGGTCTGGAAGTGGATTGGGTTGGCATGGAAAATATCTTCAAGCAGGTTGGTTTGCCGCCACAGATCCCCGGCATGGCTGTGCGCGGAAGTTTGCCAGTGATGGTGGGCAATGCACAGGTTGGATACGCCTCCACATCCACATGGTCACCTTTGTTGAAAAAATATATTGCCCTCGCGCATTTGCAGAAACCCTACTTTGAAGTTGGCACAGATGTCCGCATGGAGATTACCGTTGAACATCATCGGCAGCACGCGCCTGCCAAAGTGGTCAAACTTCC
>CAZHOX010000154.1:0-7421 GCA_964534345.1 uncultured Anaerolinea sp. | reverse complement strand
CCAAGGTGATGTTTTGAAAATTAATTTTTTCAAAAACAGAATTACAATAAATTAGTTACAGAAAACAAAAATGGAGAGAACTATTATGCTTAAGAAAATAATTCCCGTTTTGGCAGTACTTGCCATATTCATTACTGCCTGCGGGCCACAAGGCACCCCGACTATGGCCCCCGGAGATGTAGAGGGTACTGCTGTTTCAGCGGCATGGACAGTTGTTGCAATGACACAAATGGCTATCCCAACTGCTACCCCCATCCCCCCTACTGAAACGCCCAGCCCAACACCATTACCTACATTTACACCACTGCCTTTACCCACACAGGAAACCATAGTTCTGCCAACAGCCACACAGCAAGCTTCTGGTTCATCTGGTGGAACTTGTGACGGTTTAATGAATATAGCAGAAGCTGGGCCTAGATCAAACATCAGACTTGAAAACGAATCTGGCGGGGTTGCTACTGTTTCGTTATGGCTTGGTACGCCCAATGCGTTTGGGCAGTGCGGCTTTATTCCTGGCATAACCCCAATGGCAAAAGGCGAAAAACGCGTACTATCCATCCCGAAAGGTGAATATTACGCCTATGCCCTAATTGCCCTTTCTGGCGGAACTTCAAGCAGCGCATGGGGATATGTCAATAATAGGGTTGGTGATGACCATCAATTTGGCGTAAAAATTAGAAAAGATGTAATTGTCGTGCCTTAACCCGATAGCTTGTAGTAAAACAAAATTGTCCGCAAATGTTGATTTTGCGGACAATTTTATTTTAAGTGCAAATCAAAATTAAACTAGAAGGATCCGAGGCAACCAATTATTTTATTCACTTTCGCGGGTAATTCTTGCTCCTAACAACCGAAGCTTTTCATCCACCCTTTCATATCCTCTTTCAATTTGGACGACATTCCTAATTTTGGATGTACCCTTTGCAGCCAGCGCCGCCAAAAGTAATGACATGCCTGCGCGTATATCTGGGCTTTCAAGTTTCTCGCTATAGAGCTGCGTAGGCCCTTGGATTAAACAACGGTAAGGGTCGCACAAAATAATACGTGCGCCCATGCCAACTAATTTATCTGTAAAATACATCCTGCCTGAAAACATCCAATCATGAAATAGCACAGAACCAGAGGACTGTGTTGCAACCGTAATTGCAATGCTGGTAAGATCCGTTGGAAATGCAGGCCAGACGTTTGTTTTTATTTCAGGCACAGCACCATCCAAGTCAGAGATAATGGTTAATGACTGCTCCGATGGAACAATCAAATCATTTCCATCCACATCCCAATGAACTCCCAATCGGTGAAAAATCTGCTCCACCATTCCAAGGTGTTGAGTGCCTGCATTTCGAACTCGAATGCTTCCACGAGTGACCACAGCAGCGCCAATATAGCTCACCACTTCCAGAAGATCAGGACCAATTGTATATTCGCCTCCATGTAAACGAGGAACGCCTGTAATATGAAGCGTATTTGACCCAACACCCTCAATTTGTGCGCCAAGTAAATTCAAGAAATTGCACACTTCCTGAACATGTGGCTCAGACGCTGCATTACGGATGTGCGTAACCCCTTTTGCCAACACCGCTGCCATTACAGCATTTTCCGTTGCCGTAACGCTCGCCTCATCCAAAAGAATATCAGCCCCTGTCAAACCGTTTGAAGTTATATCAAAGATACGGTCGTAAGTGATCGTGGCTCCTAATGCCCGAAGGGCCAAAATATGAGTATCCAAACGGCGGCGGCCAATAACATCTCCGCCTGGGGGGGGCAAACGCAACTCGCCAGCACGAGCGAGAACCGGCCCTGCAATGAGGATCGAAGCTCGAATGCGGCGACACAGGTCCGGGTCCAAATGAGAGGCGACTAGTTCCTTCGTTGTAATTCGCCAGGAATTTGCATCCACTTCTTCAATATGAGCGCCAAGGCTCTCTATCAACTTACGCATTGCCAGCACATCCCGAATCAAAGGCAAATTGTGAAGCACTACCGGCTCTTCCGTCAACAAACATGCAGCAAGCAATGGAAGAGCGGCATTCTTATTTCCCGAAGGAACCACTTCTCCATGCAATGGAACCCCACCTTCAATCACGAATTCTTCCATAAATAGTATGTCTCCTTAACTCAACAAGATTGTAAGGCAGTTTCAAAAAAAACGCCAAGAACATTGCAATTGACTTACACCCAACATCAACTTTGCGGCATCTCTCAATTGGAATTATAATAATTTTAATGTCAATCATACTTATTTTTCCCCTAATACTCGGCTGGTTAGCCGGACTCATCGTGAATTACCTATCAGATGTACTCCCAGCTACCAGAAAATTTAGCCAGCCAACCTGTCTGCAATGCGGCGCACCTTATTCATGGAAAGACTATGTCCTTTTTCGAAACTGTCAAAATGGGCATTCACGCTCACTGCGAATTTGGATTGTTCAGATTGTTATCTCTGTTATTAGCGTCTATATTTGGTTTCAGCCGCCGGCAAAACTTGGGTATTACATTGGAATAATTCTCGTCACATACTTTGGCCTCATATTTACAATTGATATGGAACACCGGCTGATACTTCACCCAACCAGTATTGTCGGCTCGGTGCTTGCGCTGGTAATTGGTTATTTGTCTCACGGGCTTCAAGCTACTCTGTTAGGTGGGCTGGGCGGCTTACTCATCATGCTTGGCTTTTATTACTTTGGCGTGCTCTTTATAAAAATTCGCACAAGAAAGTTGCTGGCAAGTGGACAGGAAGCAGATGATGAAGAAGCTATGGGCGCAGGAGATGTAATCCTTGCCGCCATTCTCGGGCTTATGCTAGGGTGGCCTTTGATCTGGTTTGGTCTGCTTCTTGGGATATTGCTTGGAGGGTTGATCAGCATACTTCTTGTTCTTGGCCTTATAGTTACCCGAAAATATGAAAAAAACGCTCTAATGGTTTTTATTCCATACGGACCCTACTTTATCACAAGCGCATTCCTTATCATTTATCTTCCTCATGTAGTTGCTATAATTGTGCCGGGATAACTCTCAGCAAGGGTAATAAACCATGAATTCACCTTTAAATAAGCTTTCAAAAAAAAATCAGGCGCAAGCAATGGTTGAATTCATGCTTGTATTGCCGCTTTTGGTTGTTCTCCTTTACGGTATTATCGAAGTTTCGCGACTGGTTTTTATATTTGCATCTGTTGCAAATGCCTCTCGACAGGCAGCTCGGTATGGAGCAGTTGCAGGTGAAATCGGAAATGGGTACTATTATCAGGATTGCGATGGGATTCGGGATGTTGCAAATCGGTCGGCAATTATTGTTGATTTCGATGAAATCAACATCACCTATGATCGCGGTATTACATCAGATGGAACCCAGATCCAAATTTCAGACATAAATCCAAGTCCAGATGTGAACACCTGCCCAATTGAAGAAAATATCATTCGCAATGGTGATCGCATCATAGTTCAGGTATCTGCTAGTTACGAGCCAATCATTTCCATCCTTCCTATCGATCCTTTCACTGTTGTGTCTGCAAGCGCACGCACGTTCTTAATTTCAGTTCCAATTGTCGGCTCAGCCATGCCGCTTTCATTTGCAGCCGAATCTGCGACTCCATCTATGATACCCACTGGAACTCTTCCGGGTTTCGAAACACCAACTATGACGAAATTACCGGCATCCACAATCGTTCCTTCTGCCACGCGCAACACTGGCGGCGTTACCCCGTCTTCTGGATTTGCAACAAATACTCAATCAGCAAACAGCACACTGCCTCCTACAATAACTTTTACCCCTTCCAAAACACCACTCCCTTCAGTTACTCCATCCATCACGCCAACAGCAATTAGCTGCAATGGCATTACAGGTATATCGCACGGGCCGCTCTGGGTGCATGACAATATCATGGAAATGAGCATAGACAACAGAACCGGCCATACGCTTAACGCCACTCAGGTGTATGTGGAATGGAATCATGACAACGGTCATTCCACTGGAAATGATGCATCTCTGCATTTGCAACAAATCACGCTTGCATCACAATCATGGAGCGGTGATATCCATAGCCCATCTGCTTACATTCCCGTCTTTTATCCATCCATTCCCCCTGGCGAATCAATTATACAATTTGTATTTCATCAGGATTATGACTTAACTGACGGCACGGAAAGAATCATTATCACCATTGGAACACCTGGTTGTGTGAATTACCCAATAGACTCTCAGCATTAGATAAAGATGAAGAATCAAGATAAATTAGATATATCCAACTACGAACGCGGACAAAGCCTCGTTGAAATTGCAATCAGTCTGCCTGTTATCATACTGCTCTTACTTGGCACAATTGACTTTGGGATGGCCATATTCTCTTATGCCATAATAAGAGATGCTGCCCAGGAAGGGGCACTATACGGGTCATTCAACCCGGGTAATAAAACTGAAATTGAAAATAGAGCTCGAAATATTTCTCCTCAAGGAGAGGATGAAATATTCTCTTCACCAGTAGACCTGACAAATAAAGAATTGGTTCAAGTAGAAGTGAAAACCATTGGAGGCTCATGTCAGGGAGCTACAAAGGAAGAAGCGAATAGCGTGAGAGTTCGGGTGAGATTCAATTATCCATTTCTCATGCCATTTATTGGAACCATTATTGGATCAGATACTATCCCGCTAACAGGGTCTGCCACTAATGTAATTCTGCAACCCCCATGCCCATGAAAAAAATAATTCAAAGCTTACCAAAAACCATCAACGAAAAGGGTCAAGCTATGATCCTAATCGTTTTCTCAATTATAGGGCTAATCGGCATGTCCGCCCTGGCAATTGATGGTGGAAATGCCTATGTAGACAGCCGCAGAGCAGAAACGGCCGCATCTGCAGCGGCGTTAACAGCCGCTACGACACGAATTGAAGGCGGAGATTGGAGAGATGCGGCACTTATCACCGCTAAAGCAAATGGGTATAACAACGATGGCATCACAAATACAGTTGAATTAAATACGCCACCGATCTACAGCGACTACAACGGAAACCCCGAATTCATTGAAGTTGTTATTACATCTCATCTTAAGACCTATTTTGGATCAGTAATCGGCATACGCGAGATCACAAGTGTTGCCAGGGTAGTATCGCAATCGAAACCTGCGATTCTTGGTGAACTATTTGACGGATATGCACTCGTTAGTCTCGCCCCTCATAGCCGTTGTGATTCCAAAATTTCGTTCTGGGTGCATAGCGAGGCGACTCTAAATTTAGAAGGGGGTGGATTGTTCGTCAATTCAGATAACCCGACTTGTGCTTTCATCTCCTTTGGAAACGGCAGTGTGCGCGTACGGGATACAAGCCCAATTTCTGTTGTCGGCGGCGCCCAGGTACAAAAGCCAAAATTGATCACTCCTTTTCCAATGCAAACTGGTGTCACCCCAATTACTTATCCACCATCGGTCAAACTACCAAAAATCGATTGCGGAGAAAAGATTGCCACGGTGGACAAAGAAACGGGCAGCATTATGTCTCCAGGAAATTGGGATGAAGATGTGTTTCCCCCAGACGGCGTTACATCCCTTAAAAGTGGAATTTACTGCATCAATGGGGATTTTTCACTCAATGCTGGTCAACACCTGGAAGGCAGCAATGTTCTTTTTGTGATCGACAGCGGAAGAGTCGGCATTAGTGGAAATGCAACCGTAAAATTGAGCGCTCCAACCGGCGGACCTAATCAGGGTCTATTATTCTATGTGCCTATTGACAATCACAGTATTATCGCCATAAATGGAAGTGATGAATCAAGTTACAGAGGCACTATTTTGGCCCCTGGCGCAGATGTAAGAATTAATGGTTTGGATTCCGGCGGTGGTGCAGCTTACCACAGCCAAATCATCGGATATTATGTGGAAGTAGATGGAAATGATAATATCTACATAAAATACAAAGATGAGCAAAATTACGATGCATTAACGATGCCAGAAGTTCTCCTTATTCAGTAATATGCCAGGAGCCCTTAAGAGTTCATAATTTCTAACAGAAATGTAAGCGCACTGGATTAATAGTAATTTACCCTGGACAGAGCAATGGGATATAATATGTCTATAAAAGTTATCTGGGTGGTTTCGCCACACATTCTTCACTCCCCCACTGCTAAACTCCACATCACGAATACATTACAGAACTAATGGTTGACTGTTGAAAGTGCTGAAAATGATTAAAATGAAAAATATGATAGGTTTACTGCATAAAATCGCTGCACCAGCCAAAAACGCAAGGCTGAAATCAACTAATAGCCGTCAGAAATCCCTGGGTCAAAGCTTGGTGGAATTTGGCGTTGCTCTGCCTATATTAATTCTGCTGTTTTCAGGAATGGTGGAATTTGGGTTTATGCTCAATACTTACCTTTCATTACAAGACGCTGTCCGCACGGCAGCCCGTCGATACAGCAATGAAAACCCTTTAATGAAGGTAAATGGTGTCGTCGAAGATGATATAACATTTTATGAAGGCGCCGCACAGAATGTCGTTGATGCACTTGATCTAAATGCCAAACAGATCGTAGTAGACCCAACCAGGGACAATGTGCTTATCTCAGTGCTTACAGTAAGAGTAGATGAAGATGCTGACCCAGATGCCATTGAAAGTATAACCAGACACCCGGAGGATGCAGAATTTTTCAGGCTATATTCTGATACCAGCCCAAATTCAATATATGGCGATGTGGAAATAGCGGATTATCTGACCTCAAACAATTCCGTTCCAGTAGATATGGGCCTTCTCATCATTGAAGTTTTCTACAGCTATGAAGGGGTCCTACACTTGCCATGGACAGAACCTTTCTTCTCAGAAGCAAACCCCACCATGCTGTACAACTCTACTATCATTCCATTAGTAGCGGTTAAACCATAACAATAATTAAAATTGCTTTCATCTTTTATCAGGTCAGGAACGTCAGTATGAAAAATAAATTTAAAAAACTACTAAGAAAAACCGAAAAAGGTCAGGCGATCATCCTGATCGCGTTTGCTTTTATTGGCCTGGTTGCAATGGTAGGGCTGGTCACCGACACGGGAATCATGCTGATTGAATATGGCAAGATCAAACGCAGCGTAGATGCCGCCTCCATTGCAGCCGCGCAGGAATACCGCCCTAGTGCAAATGCAACGGAACTTGACCTAGACCGATTAGAAAATGCAGCCATCAGCATCTTAAACCTCAACCAGGTTCAGAATTTAAGCAATATTCAGATTCATACTTGTGAACCTACTGACCCTGCGCGCCCTGCATTGTGTAACCCAAACCCGGTCGGTAACCCAATGGCAAACCGAAAACTGGTAAGCGTAACTGCATCTTCGAATGTGGATTTTGGCTTTCTGCGGGTTATTGGAATCAGGAGTGCCACGCTGACGGCTTCCTCCACTGGTGAAGCGGCCACTATTGATTTGGTTTTAGTAATGGA
>CAZHOX010000153.1:0-7526 GCA_964534345.1 uncultured Anaerolinea sp. | reverse complement strand
TTCCACGTTTGGGCTATGGAAAATCATTGAAGGCGGTTGATGACTATTTGTATGGAATCATCGACGATAGACGGCAGATGATGGACAGTGGTCAATCGTCCGTTGTCCATCGTCACAATGATCTCCTTCAGCACCTCATTGATGCAGGGCTTGATGACAACCTCATCCGCGACCAGATGTTGACAATGCTGATCGCAGGACACGATACCTCCACTGCATTGCTGGCATGGACATTTGCATTGCTTGGGCAGCACCCTGAAATTCACTCTTACGTAGTGCAGGAAGTTGACCAAATAGAAGGCAAATATCAATTATTGGATAACGTCATCAAAGAATCGTTACGCCTCTACCCGCCCATCCACATTGGCAACCGCCGCGTGGCAGAGGATGTGGAATTTGCGGAAGGCATAGTCCCTGCTGGCGAGCGGATGTTTTACTCCATCTACCTCACCCACCGTGACCCGTCCATCTGGGAAAATGCCGAAGAGTTCTGCCCCGAACGCTTCTCCCACGGACGCAAGACTCCGCCGATGAGTTACATTCCTTTCGGCGGTGGGCCGCGTGCCTGCATTGGCGCTGCATTTGGTCAGGCCGAGGCGCGCATTGTCATTGCTCGGCTGCTGCAAACCTTCACCTTCGAACCATTGAACGCAGACCAAATCCACCCATACATGGGCGCAACACTCGAACCACATCCCGGGGTGATGATGAGAGTAAAAAGAAGATCAGCAATTAGCAAATCGTAAACTAGCGACTATTAAACTACTCAACTACCATGACTTACTTTGGATTCCTCCTTCGCTTTCTCGTACTTCCCATTTTTGTTTTTCTCACCATCACATGGTGGGACAATAAAAACAACCGACCCACGCCCGGCTTTCAAAATGGCCGCGCCGTGTGGATCGGGATTCTTGTCCACGTTATTCTTGCAGTGGTGTACACCACGCCGTGGGATAACTATCTGGTTGCCACTGGCGTTTGGTACTACAACCCCGATCTCGTTACAGGCATTGTCTTTGGCTACGTCCCTATTGAAGAGTACACATTTTTTGTATTGGAAACTGTTCTCTCAGGGCTTTGGTGGTGGTTTCTTGCGAGAAGATTAACACCGCCAACTCAGGAATTCAAGCCAAATAAATTACTTGTTTACGTGTCTACTTGTTTTCTTGTAATTCTTTGGATCATCTTCACCGTGCTTTTCCTCAGTGACAATCAGCCAATCACATATTTATCTATCACGCTGTTTTGGGCATTGCCAGCCATCTTTCCGCAGTTACTCTATGGCGCGGATATCCTCTGGCACCATCGCAAGCTTGTTTTGCTTGGCATCCTGGTCCCTGGCACCTATCTCTCATTGATGGATATTGTCGCACTCACGGACACCACCTGGTCAATTGCCAAGAATCAAACTACAGGCATCCTCTTCTTTGGCATTCTGCCGCTTGAGGAAATAATCTTCTTCTTCATCACCAACATCCTCGTCGTCTTCGGAATGACGCTTTTGCTCTCCAATATCGGTCAACAACGATTCAAGGCGTGGAAATCAAACAACTACAAAGGACTCCCATAACATGCTCAAACAATTCGAAAAACAGCAATTCTTGAATATCGAAACCTTCCGTAAAAATGGACAGGGAATCAAAACTCCGGTTTGGTTCGTACAGGATGGAGAAACGCTTCATGTCTGGACGCAGGCAGGGGCAGGCAAAGCCAAGCGGATTCGCAACAATGGCTCTGTCCGAATTGCGCCATGCACTTCATCAGGTCAATTGCTTGGTGAATGGCAGGATGCGCGCGCCAAAACAGATGAATCTCCCGAAGCGATCAAACATGTAGAAAAGTTGATGCAAAAAAAATACGGCGCCATGTTCTATATATTTGGCTTCATCGGCAGAATGCGCGGAGGAGCAAAATATACCGCCATCACCATTCAGTAATTTTTATAAGAGTAGCCGCAAAATTGCGGCTACTCTTTGAATTAATCAAACTCTGATTGATTTCTAAATTACGGTTAAGCATGGTCGATTATGATCGCACATAATTTGAGACAAAAAATTAGAACTGAGAGAGAAAATGATCGATAAACTTGAAACAATCATTCTTAATGCTTTGCAATATCTTTATGATGAATTGGGGTGGATGGGCGTCACCATCATTATGATCATCGAAAATGCAACGGGACTCACGCCAAGCGAAGTGGTTCTCGGTTTTGCAGGTTGGATGCTGATCGATGCACATGGCCTGCCGTTTACCACCGTTTTCTGGGGCGGGCTGGCTGCCGCCATTGGCAGTGTGATCGGCGCCTCCATTCTGTACTGGACGGCCAGAATCGGTGGACGCCCCGTGGTGGATCGAATGGCGAAATTCTTCCGTATCGATATGCGGCACATTGAACGCGTGGAGCGGATGGCAAAACGCTGGGGAACTGGCTTTATCTTCTTCGGCAGGCTGCTACCTGGAATCCGTACGCTGGTTGCCATTCCTGCCGGGCTGGCCCGCATGTCATTCTCTACTTTTGCAGCAGCTACATTTGCAGGCGCTTATATCTGGTGTACGCTATTTATCAGTGCGGGATATTTTCTTGGACATGAATGGCATTTGATCAGCGGCATTGTCAAGCAGGCAGTACCTTACGCTCTGGCGGTTGGCATGATCGCAGGGATGGGTTTTATCGGCTGGCAGTTCTGGCTCAGGCAGCGACTTGTTCCAATTAAAGTTGAAAAAGAGTAAACAAAAAGAGACACGAGGTTCGTGTCTCTTTTTGTTTACATGGCAGTCTCGTTCACCAGATCGTGAATCCATTTGCGAGATCGGAAACGCCAGCCGCTGACAAAGGCTTTGGCAACCTCCTCCAAAATTACAAATAGATATACATAGTACACTGGCAAATGCAGAATGAAGGCCGCGAAATATGCTGCTGGCACACCGATCAACCAGATGGAGCAAAGTTCCATGAGAAGCGCAAAGCGGGTATCACCGCCGGCACGCAGTGCGCCGATAAATGTAGAGAAGTTGAACATGCGAATCCACAAGGTGCAGGCCATCATCAACATCAACATGCGGACGTTATGTTCGCCGCTCGGAGACAGGTCGTACAACCCGACTATCGTACTGCGTAAAAGGATGACGATCAAACCAACCAGCCACGCAGCAGAAACACTGAGAATGATCACGCGGCGGACCGTTTCGTAGGCTTCGTCTTTTTTCCCTGCACCGATGCGGTTGCCAACCATCACCGCACAGGCATTCCCAAGCCCCATAAAGATCACAAAGCCGAGTTCCTCCATTGTGGCATTGACATTGACTGCCGCAATGGAATCTGTGCCGATGTGGGCGTAAATGGCATTGTAGGTTGTGATGCCCACAGACCAGAATAATTCATTTGCCATGGCTGGCATGGTGGTCTTTAATACTCGCGTAAAGAAGGCCATGTCAAATGAGAATAATGTTTGCAGGTTTGTGGTGGCGAGGGGAGTCTTTTGAGTGTAGACAAGGATGAGGAGCAGAATCAGTTCCAAGGTCCAGCCTGAGGCGGTGCCAATAGCGGCGCCCCGTACCCCGAGAGCGGGGAATCCTGCATAGCCAAAGATCAGCACGTAGCCAAGAATCGTCTTAAAAATCAACGCACTGACCGTTGCAATGACCGTCATTCGTACGAGTTGAATACTGCGCATGACAGCAACATAGGAAGTTGCAATGGCGACAGGGATGTAACTCAGACCGACAATGCTGAGATATTGTGCGCCGATCTCGATCACTTCTGTGTCGTTGGTATAGAAGCCAAGAACGGTGCGAGGGATGAGTGTGGCGGCGAGGGTGAAGATCAGCGCAAACAGTGAGGTGGCAATAATGCTCATGCCCAGCACTTTGCGGATGGGTTCAATTTCCTGTTTGCCCCAAAATTGTGCGGTGAAGATCGCCATGCCGCTGGTTGTGCCGAAGAGCAAAAGAATGAGTACGAAGAAAACCTGGTTGGATAAACCTAGCGCGGCAATGGAGGCTTCGCCCAACTGCCCCACCATGATGACGTCGATCATGTTGAGGGAGGCGTTGATAAGCTGCTGAAATGAAATGGGAATTGCAATCACCAGCATTTCTTTGAGAAAGGCACGGTCTTTGAGAAAGGATAGGTTCATAGGGGAAAGGATGAATTATGAAGGATGAGAGATGAAAAAACGGCGGAGCCCTGAGGTGACCGCCGTTCTGATCACTAATTACTTTTTTACTGATTACTGTTCTTCCGGCGCTTCACTGACGATATACAACGGCCTGCCTTTGGCTTCATCATAAAGGCGACCAATATATTCGCCGAGAATACCAAGGGAGATCAATTGTACGCCGCCGAGAAATAACACAGAAACAAGTGTAGTGGTTTGGCCCTCAAAAGAATGAGAGCCAGCCAGGCGCAGGATGGCAACCACAGGAATGGCAAGGATGGAAACGCCAGCCGAGGCAAAGCCAAAATAGGTAGCCACCTGTAAGGGGAAATAGGAAAACCCTGTAATGGCATTCAATGCCAGCTTAAGCATTTTGCTGAAAGGATATTTTGTGACACCCGCCACACGGGCGGCGCGTTTGTATTCCACACCGATCTGACGGAAACCAACCCAGGCAGACATGCCGCGCGGGAAGCGGTGCCGTTCCTTCATCTGCTTGAGCACATTCACCACTTTGCGATCCATCAGGCGGAAGTCACCGGTATCGACGGGGATCTTCACATCGGTGATGCTGTAGATCAAACGGTAGAACGCGGCGGCTGTGAACTTCTTGAACCAACTCTCGCCTTCACGTTCAGCACGGACGGCGTACACCACCTCGTAACCTTCCTTCCATTTCTTGGCAAGTTCAAGAATGACTTCGGGCGGGTCTTGTAAATCGGCGTCAATGATGACGACTGCGTCGCCGCGTGCATAATCCCAGCCTGCGGTGATGGCAACCTGATGCCCAAAGTTGCGGGCAAAAATGACGGGTCGCACCGTTTTATCTGCCTCCGCAAGTTCGCGAATTTTCAATGTAGAGCCATCCGTTGAACCATCATCCACAAGGATGAGTTCCCAAGGTTCTCCGGATGAATCCATTACTTCCTTTACTCTGCGATACAGTTCAGGAAGGTTTTCGATTTCGTTATAGATCGGAGCAATAATTGAATAAGTAATTTTCATAAATTCTTCTTCTTTTTTCGAGTAGCAGCAGGAAGGCTTTTCAACTTATGAGCAGGCACGCTAAATTGCTGTGTATCATTCTCTTCAAAAGGCGAGAGTCCCAAAATACGGCGCTGCAAATACTTAAAGATGACAATCGTTGAAGCCAGCAAGGGCACGATCAGCAACGCTCCCATGATACCTTCCAAAATAGTCGCGATCATGATCGAAATAAAGATCAACGCTTCATTCATATGCAGGCTGCGCCCCATAATGTACGGACGCAAAAGAAAGTTCTTCAAGTTGATCAGAACGAGATATACGAGGAAAGTAATGACTGCCACCCAAACATTGGATAGCGGTATCCAACTAGAGCCTTCGAGCAATGCAACTGCAACTGCCACAGCCACTGCAATAAACGGCCCGACATCTGGAATGAGTGTGAAGAAACCAGCCAGCACACCCAACACCAACGCCCCGGGAATGCCCATAATAGTCCATGCAATGGTAAAGACGATTCCAACCACCACCATCAACACGATCTGTCCACGCAGGTAGGCCATCCACACTTCGCGCAGGCGGGCATACAACTCTCGCATATCATCCTGATATTCCGCGGGCGCAAGCCCAATGACAGATTCCCGCATCCGGGGCCATTCGCTCATAAATAAATGAACACTAACGATGATCACCAAAGACCATAACACACTGACCGATGTTGTCTCAAGCAATGCCAGTGCTTCTTCAGGAAGCGGGGTTAATACGGCATCTTGTACATGCGAAAGGCTCTCGCCAAGTTGTTCAAAGTGAAAGACCATCCCGCCAAATTGAACAGGCTCCGAAAGCGTGCTACTCACTTCTGATGAAAGGTCAAGCAGGTCTTGCGCCACGATCTTGATCTCATCAAAAAAGATGGGGGTCAACGTAGCGGGTACACCCACCAAAAAGATCAGCGCAGAAAAATAAACAATATTCACAGCAGCAGTACGTGACAGCTTCGTATGCGTTATTAAATATCCCACTGCGGGAGAAATCAAATAAGCGATGAACGCTGAAATGATCAATGTTTTTACTGCTTCGTGTGCATAAAAAAGCAAAGCCACAAAAGCAACAAATAGAATTAACGCCACCGTATAACGAAACGGCAGGCTCCATTTTTGAGAATTACCACTCATAATAATTTTTTCACCGCATCTAAAGTTGGTTCAATAATTGGAGCAGATTGAACAGCCTGCATCGCCGCGCGGACGTCCTTCAAGCCACTACCTGTATTCAACACCAGAATCGGATCATCGCTTCTCACTACGCCGGAACTGGTTGCTTTTACCAGACCCGCATACGCCGTCGCTCCAGCAGGTTCGGCAAAAACGCCCATTTTCCCCAATTCCGCAATGGACTTGATGATCTCATCATCTGAAACCGTGATATAGGTTCCATTCGTTTGCTTTGCCGCACGCACTGCACGGACTCCGTCACGCGGCAGGTCTACTGAGATACTATCCGCAACTGTGGTTGCAGAAACAGGGATGATCGTTTCCGTATTTGCATGAAAAGCATTCGCTATCGCAGCAGAACCTTCTGCCTGTACGCCGATGATACGCGGCATGTTGGGGATCCAACCTAATGACATCAGGTCTTTGAATCCCTTGTGAATACCGGAAATAATATTTCCATCTCCTACTGAGACAAAAACTGTCAGCGGTGAATGATTATCGAGAGGGCTATCCTGCTTATGCCAGTCACGATGCGCTTCGATCCACCATTCCCATATTTCAAAGGCGCCAGTCTTCTTTCCTTCTACAGTAAATGGATTGTAGCCCGTGTTGCGACAATACCAGCCAAATTCCTGCGAAGCTTTCACCGTCAGGTCAAATGCATCATCATAAGTGCCATCCACCAGAATGACTTTTGCCCCGAAGACGAGCAATTGCGCCACTTTAGCTGGCGGTGCAGACTTGGGCGCGAAGATAATCGCTTTTTGTCCAACCGCAGCAGCCATGCAAGCCAGCGCTGCGCCTGCATTTCCTGTGGAAGCCGTCACCACTACTTCGGCCCCAATCTCCTGCGCACGCGCCACCAAAATGGCAGAAGCACGGTCTTTGAAGGAAGCGGATGGGTTACGTGATTCGTCTTTCAGCCATAGATGCTTCAAGCCAAGTTTTTCCGCGAGGCGCGGCATTTTGAAGACGGGCGTCCAGCCTGCTAAGTGCAGCGGGGTGGCATCTCCTTTTGGCTCGCTAACAGGCAATAATGGCTCATAACGCCAAAGTGAAAAATCATCGCGGCTGGTGATGTCTTCATAATGATATTTTTTCTTGATGGATTCGTAATCCATTTCAACATCAAGGTTGCCCCCATCTTTGGGGCAAGTGTATGTGACCTGAC
>CAZHOX010000152.1:5253-7620 GCA_964534345.1 uncultured Anaerolinea sp. | reverse complement strand
GCTCACCGAACGCGAGCGTGGAATTCTCAAATTGCTTGCGCGTGGAAAAAGTAATAAAGAAATTGCAGGCGAATTGGTGTTGACCGAGATGACCGTGAAAGGTTATGTCAGTGATCTGTTTGCGAAACTGGGGGTAAATGACAGGACCCAAGCCGCGCTGATGGCCGTGAGGTTTGGGTTGGTGCTGCCTGAAGAGTTGTGAGTAGGGCATTCATTTATGTCCGCTAATCTTCGCCAATCCTCGCGAATATATAAAAGATTTGCGCAGATTTGCGTGGATTAGCGGATTACTTTTCACACCCACCAAATAGGGGAGTACATTCCCCACCACAACGGGCGGACAATACGAATGTAAAAAAGTATCCTTTGGCTATCAAGATAGGAGATAGCTCATGGAAACACAACTCGTTCTCGAACCAGCAATTCAAAAAAAATCTAACTTCAAATTTTTGTGGAAATTTTTCCGCAGTCCGCTCGAAGCGTTGACCGAACTCGCGCGTGATCAGGGAGACATGGCGCATGTTCACCTTCGCAAGCGCGACCTGTTTTTGTTGAATCACCCTGAATTCATCGAGCAGGTGTTGGTGAAACAGCAGGGCAACTTTATCAAAGGCCCCAGCTTGCAGCGTGCGCGAATCATTCTCGGTGATGGGTTGCTCACCAGCGAAGGCGCGGAACATCTCGCACAGCGCCGCACCTTGCAGCCTGCTTTTCATCGTCAACGCATGGAAGAGTATTTGCCATTGATGAATGAAAACACACTCGCCCACATTTCCAAATGGACGGACGGCGCACGCGTGGACATGTCCGATGAAATGATGCGCCTCACGCTGAACATCGCTTTGTGGTCATTCTTCGGCAGCGCGCCCAAAGATGCGGCAGAGCAAGTCAGCAGATCCATGCAAACCCTCATCAAACTTTTTCCGCTCGCGCAACTGCCATTGCCCAAATCTGTTCAGGCGTTGTTCCCAAGTTTTTCGGAAGCAAGATCAAGCCTGAGCGCGGTCACAGAGGCGCTGCTTCAAAATCCACAGTCTGACCATGCGAAGCGTGCGCTCATTCACATCCTCAAAGAAAATCACAGCGCACAATTTACCGATGAGCAAATTCACGCGCATGTGCTCACTTTTTTGCTGGCGGGTCACGAAACCACCGCGCTGCTTTTGGCCTGGTGCTGGGATATGCTCGCGCATCATCCCGAAGTGCAAATGAAACTGCAAGCCGAAGCGGATTCAATTTTGGACGATAGATTCCCCACGCCCGAAGACATTCAAAAATTATCCTACACCCGCATGGTCGTAAAAGAGACTCTGCGACTTCGCCCGCCTGCCTGGGCAATGGGGCGGCAGGCCGTTCACGATTGCGAGATCGGCGGACAGCACATCCCCGCAGGTTCCACGGTTTTGATGAGCCAATGGGTGACGCATCACGACTCGCGATTTTATGATGCTCCGCTTCTTTTCCGCCCTGAACGCTGGTCGGGTCTCGAAGAACATTCGCTTCCACGATATGCCTTCTTCCCCTTTGGCGGCGGCAATCGCATTTGCATTGGCGAACACTTCGCCATGACAGAAGCCATCACCGTTCTTGCCATGATCTCCCGCCGTTGGACGATTTCCCCAACTCAATCCGCACTTGCAACACCCAAACCTAGCGTCACTCTGCGCCCTGATAAAAGTGTAAAGCTCATTGTGACCCGCCGCGCCGTATGATGTAAATAGAAAATAATTGGAGGAACCTAAAATGAAATCTTTGCTTCGAACCGTTTTACTTGCTGCCCTCATTGCTGCCTTGCTCACTGCTTGCGGAATGCCCGCTGCTCCCGTAACAGAAGTTGTTTCGCAAGACGCTGTCAATACCGCTGTAGCTGGCACACAAATCTCTCAAGCCCTTGCGCAAGCGACAGTTAATTCCACCGCGTTGACCGCCATGCCTGCCACCCCAACCCCCGGCCCCGCTGTGGAATATGTTACCCTCACCGAAGAAGAACTCGCTGCACTGATCGACGAGGCAGTAGCCGAAGCCGTCACTGCCACCGAGCAAGCCACTGCCGCAGTCACAACCACAACCACTGATTCCGCCGTCACCAGCGAAGAGGTTGTTTATGTCTATGACTATTACTACTATGCAGATTACTATGTGGAATATGCCGAAGATTTGCTGGCTGAATACTACGCTTTGTATGGCGACCTTGCCAATGAAATGATCGCGGAAATGAACGCCATTGAATCAGAACTCGCCCAGTTGAATGACACCCTCACTTCGATTGACTCATCGTTGCAGGAGATCAGCAGCACTCTTTCACAAGGATTGGCTGTGGCAGAAGAATCGATTGCCCAATTAGAGTCCGCGGCGCAGCAGGCACAA
>CAZHOX010000152.1:0-5153 GCA_964534345.1 uncultured Anaerolinea sp. | reverse complement strand
AAATAAAAACGGCTGACGAATTTTCGTCAGCCGTTTTGTTATTTCTGCAAAATGAAAACCGAGTTTATCTTTTCCATCAAGCCCGGGTTTAATTTCCCCATACGGCCGTTCTCGCTTGTGAATGCCAATAGAATACTCAAAACGAGAGTTGCAACAACGAGCAGGTTTGCAACATACAAATACAGCTTTGAAGATTTTGCATACCGAACAACCAGCCAATATCCGATGATGGCAAGCAGAGTCAATTGGGAGATCAAGTCCACCATGAAGCGCATTTGTCCGTAAAAATAGAACAGGATGCTGGCAAAACTAATGAGGAAGGAGCCGCTTAGCAGGTAAAGAATAAATCTTTGGAAACCGAAAGAATTTTGCGAGGTGCTTTCCGTTTTGTCTTTTGAGAAAAATGGCAGGAATGCAAGAAGCAAAATTGGCGCGTAAAAGAGGATGCCTGTCACTCGTCCGCCGGAGTAGAGTTTGGGAGTGGTGATGTTGAGACCGTTGAGTAAGTTCGAAAAAGCGACAGGTTGAATGAATGGAAATTTCTGGATGAATTCAAACGGCTGAAGAATGTATGCCCTAACGTTGAGCGGGAAATAGTCGGGTTGGAAGGTGAGGGGCATGTCCCTGTTCAGGTTGTAGATGGTGATCTGGTACCGCAGACCAAATTCCAGCGGAGAGTCGAAGCGCGCCCAGTTATACCAGCCGATGAGAATTGCACCCATCGCAAGCGGTGTCAGCAAGAAGGCGGCGAGTTGAAGTATCTCATTCCAATTAATTGGCTTGGCCTGATTCTTCCAAATCCAAAAGAGGACTAGCGCAGTCAAAAAGAGAATGGGCAAAACATTGATGGCTCTTGAACCGACAGAGCAAGCCCAGAAGAAACCCGCTAAAACCAGAAATCTTTTTTTGATGTCTTTTTCAAAAGCGAGGATGACGAAATAGATGCCGCCAATGAGGAAGAACTGCCCGCCGCCAATAGCCGCTTCGTACACGTCTGGAATATTGAGCGACCAGAGAATCGGCAGGATCAACCCGATGAGGAAGATGGAGATGCCTATGTTCCATGCAGGGATGTCTGAAAAAAATAGATGCCATAATTTTATGAGGATAAGCGAGTTGAAAATCAATAAACCGCATAAAAAGAAATACACGAGATAAATATCTGCAAGGCTGGTGTGCAGGGCGAGTTGAATGGGGGTAAGCAGCAAGGCAGGGACAGGCCCCCAATATAAATAGAGCTTGCCTTTGTAAAGAGATAGATCCCAGACTTGTTCATCAAAGGCGGGGCGTCCTTCCGAATTGTATGGGTCTTCTGCTGCTAATAAGGCTGCGCCTGGTTCTACATCCACATGCAGTTGACCTTTGCCAAACGCATCTGCCAGTTGGGTGTAATACCGGGTGGAGGCCTTCCATGTGGTGAAGTTGCCGAAGGTGATGAAGAAGGCGTAGATCACAAAGATGATCGTCCAGATATGACCAAAAAGAAAAACTGCTTTTGTTCTTTCTACCTTTGCAGCAGTGGGTTTTCTCGTGAACAGCAAAGCAGAGACAGCCATCAACACGGCGCCAATGAAAAACAAAATGATCCGTGAACGTCCCCAATCAGGGTTGGGATCGAAGCCGAGCGAGTATGCAAAAATAGCGAAGAAGGCGCTGAGCAGACCATCTGTCAACAGCAGGGAAGGAATGATGCGGTCTGAAATTTTGGCTTGAGGCATGAAGTGATTCTAAAGCAGAAATCCTTGTTTGTAGAAAATTGGTTGTAAAATAGGGAAAATTTTATACTTATTTCAGGGAGGCAAAATGACTGAACCCGCTCCAAAACCAAACTATCGAATTTCAGATTTGAATGAGTCAGACCGTCCGCGTGAGAGATTGGCTGCGCTGGGGCCTCAGGCATTGACCAATGCGGAGTTGATCGCGATTCTCCTGAGGGTAGGCGTGGCAGGTGAGAATGCGGTTGAGGTAGGCCAGCGGCTTTTGCAAAAGTTTGGCGGGTTAAGCGGTCTGCACCGAGCGCCAATAAAAGACCTTATCAATCAACATGCCATCGGCGAAGCCAAGGCTGCCCAGATCAAAGCTGCCATTGAGTTGGGCAGAAGGTTGACCCTAGAATCTCCTGAAGAGAGGCCTTCCATCAACAGCCCGGCAGATGCGGCGGCTCTGGTGCAATATGACATGTCTGCATTGGAGCAGGAACACTTGCGAGTGCTTCTTTTGGACAGGCGGAATCATGTGTTGGAAATCGTAGAAGTGTACAAAGGCTCGGTCAATTCGTCACAGGTGCGGGTGGGGGAGTTGTTCAAGGAAGCGATCCGCACGAATGCTTCTGCGATCATTGTGATACACAATCATCCCAGCGGCGATCCGACTCCCAGCCCCGATGATGTGGCTGTCACCCGTGCCATTGTGCAGGCAGGGAAATTATTGGATATCGATGTGCTCGATCATTTGGTGATCGGGCAGGGGAAATGGGTCTCGTTGAAGGAGAGGGGATTGGGGTTTGTGTGACGTTAAACGTTAAACACTACATACTTCTTTTCACAGTGAATCCATCCAGCATCCCGGTTGTCTCTTCATACTCCACCCTTGCTTCATCTACCCGTGAAACACGCGGGCCTTGTTTTACCATCTGAATAAACTCATCAATTTGAAATTTCGTGCCCTCGGCTACGGTCTCTACGGTATCGTAGCCAATGTTGCGCACCCAGCCGAGGACTCCGATCTGCAGGGCATTGTATTCTACGTGAGAGCGAAATCCCACACCTTGTACCCGTCCTTTTACCCAAATGTGAACCCTAATTTTTTTATTTTGATTTGCTTCCATTTTTTCTCCTTTGGCGCAGCATATCGATCGCGCCCCACAATGGAACCATCAGCACGAGCACTAATAACAAAAGAAAGGGTAAGAGGTTGCGCAAAGCAATTCCTGAAGTGTTTTGCCCAAGGACATTTTCACGCCAGCGTGTGTCTAATTGACTGAGCGGAGTGCTGAGCGCGCTGGTTGCGCCCAACTCGCAGCTAAAGCCTTCACTGTAGGAATTTGTAAGTCTTGTCAATCCGGTGGTGCCAAACGAATCGCGAATGTAGGAAACAAATGATTGAGACTGGGCATATGCCAGAAACGCGTTGCCTGCGTCGGGTGGGAAAGAGGCGCACAGACTCTCGAAAGGCAGCAACGTATCGCTGCTGCTGGCAATCTCCAAGGCGCGTGCATAATCAGGGTTGGGGTACAACTCCACCATTGAAGCGATCCCTTCCAACAGCCAAAGGGGCTGCGATGCATATGTATCGCCAAGGGAGCGATACAACATCACATGCGCAAGCTCATGCGGGATCTTGGTTTGCATCTCAATGACCTGACCCGCCCCAGGGGCAATGGCAACCATCACAATACCGAACTCAGGGCTTGCATGACCACCAGCCCAATCATCACCGCCAAGGAGCAAGGTGTTTTGCAGGTCGGTGGGGTTGGAATAAATATAAATGTCAATTGGCTCGTTGAGTGAAATGGGAATGATCTCATTCATGGCAGTTACGCCAGAAGCGGCGGCATCCAGTGCGGCAGAGCCAAAAGCATCATCGCCTGCATACCAATGCACATTCACATTTTCGCGGCTTACATCACGCCAGGGGAAACGGTCATCCTTATACTGAAAGCGGATTGGGTCGCTGGTATAGGTCTGGTTATCACTCAGTGTGGCTTGAAACCAGAACACAACCCAGCTAAACGGGGGAATAATATTCAGCGAGGCATCATAGGTAAAACTGACAAGGCCATCTGTGCCTATTGCCAATGTTTCAACACGCGTGTTTTCTTCATTGATGCCGCGAAAAAGAAGGGATACCTGCTGGATGGGAATTGAAGATTTGATCTTCGCCTGAAATGTGATCGACTGCCCGAAACTGACTGCCACCATCGGCTCTTCCACCACGATCCCACCCTGACCGTGTACCTGCTTCACGTTAAATGGCAGGATCACAGCTATGAGCAGAGTCGCCATTAATTTCAAACCAAGTTTGCGTGCGTTGAACATTTCATCACCTCGATAAAAACACGATCAATGGCGTTAGTGTGAGTGGACTTAAAATCGTACCGAGAAAAACAATCGCTGTAACAAGAGATGGCTCCAAGCGGTATTCCGTTGCAACGACCGTGGTCGCCACCGCGGCCGGCATGGATGCTTCGATAACACTGCCCTGATGGCCGTGGCCTTGCAGTCCGAATAAGCTGGCAAGCAGAAGCCCAACTGCCGGACCAAGGATCAATTTGGTGAGCACGCCCACGCCCAAAGCGCGAAAACTATGTGACCATTCGATCTTCGTCAATTCCAACCCAAGCAGGACGATCATGAGCGGAACCGCCCCACTGGCGGCGATCTCTATTGTGCGCGAAAGCGGAATTGGAATTGCAAACCCTGTAGCCTTTACCAGTAATGCCAACCCTACACCATACACAATAGGCAGTTTGAATACACCCAGTATAGCGGATTTCAGGTCCGTGTGCCCAAGGGAGGCGAGCACCACGCCGACTGTATTAAAGAGGATGGTGGTGGTCACATAAAAAATGGATGCGACTGCCAGCGCTTCATCCCCAAACGCAAATTTGACCAGGGGCAGGCCATAGTTGCCGGTGTTGCCAAATGCCACCGTGAGGATGATCGCCAATAATTGCGGACGTTCGAGCCGAAAGATTTTTCCGAGGGTGAAGGCAAGCAGCCCCATGATCGCAATAAAGATGGCAGTGTACCCAACTGTCGTGATGGCTTGTTTCAAATTCAACTGGCTGGTGACCATTAAGTTGAAGACCAGCAGCGGACTGAAAATATAAAAGACAATCCGCCCAATGGTGCGTGAGTCTACCGTGAGGGCTTTTCCTAGAACGTAGCCTGCGGCTGCAATGAGCAAAATAGGGAGTAGGTTATTTGCGAAGGTGCTGAAGAGTTCGGTAATGGACATAGGATGTGGCGAAATTATAAACCCCGTTGTGTAGAGGCGCGGCCTCTGGAAAATGAACTTCTTGCACTTAAAATATTCGTGAAAATTCGTGTCCTTCGTAGATCGAGAGAAAATAAAAATGGGGCGCGGTTCTCGCGCCCCTACAGAAATTACAGGGAAATCAAATCTGGTTGTTTGGCTAGTTGTGCCTGCAT
>CAZHOX010000151.1:0-7630 GCA_964534345.1 uncultured Anaerolinea sp. | reverse complement strand
GCAGCAAGACGCAGATCGGAGATGCGCGAGTTGGTGCAAGAGCCAATGAAAACTACATCCACTTTTTGACCGAGCAGAGATTGGCCCGGCTGTAAGCCCATGTAATTCAACGCTTTTTCAAACGCAGCTTTCTGGGAAGGTTCAGTAAATGATTCGGTGGTGGGGACACGATCTGTGATCTTCATGCCCATGCCGGGATTCGTTCCGTAGGTGATCATCGGTTCGAGGTCGGCGGCATTGAGGGTGATGGACTTGTCGTAGACGGCGTCTTCGTCACTGGGTAAGGTCTTCCAGTAGGCAACGGCTTTATCCCATTCTTCGCCTTGCGGGGCAAACTCGCGGCCTTTGAGATATTCAAAGGTCACTTCATCGGGGGCGATCATGCCGGCACGTGCGCCGCCTTCAATGGACATGTTGCAGATGGTCATGCGCTGCTCCATGCTCAGGCTGCGGATGGCTTCGCCGGTGTATTCAAAAACGTAGCCTGTTCCCCCACCTACACCGATCTTGGCAATGAGGGCAAGAATGATATCTTTGGCTGAAACGCCTTCGGCAAGTTTGCCTTCCACGCGGACTTCGTAGGTCTTGGGTTTCTTCTGCAAGAGACATTGAGTAGCGAGGACGTGTTCGACTTCACTGGTGCCAATGCCGAATGCGAGCGCGCCAAATGCGCCGTGCGTGGCGGTATGACTGTCACCGCAGACGATGGTCATGCCGGGCTGGGTGCGTCCGAGTTCGGGACCAATAACATGGACAATGCCACGGTGCGGGCTGGTCATGCCATGCAATGTAATTCCGAATTCAGCGGCGTTGGTTTCCATCTGCTTGATCTGCGCGGCAGCAAGGGCATCTGCGATGGGAACGTCAATGGGCGTGGTTGGGATGGAATGATCCATCGTGGCGAGGGTTTTATCGGGGCGGCGGACTTTGAGTCCGCGCTGACGCAGGCCGGTGAAGGCTTGCGGGGAAGTCACTTCGTGGACGAGGTGCAAGTCAATATAGAGAACGGCGGGAGCACCTTCCTGTTCGGTGACGATGTGCGAGTCCCAGATTTTTTCAAAGAGTGTTTTTGGCATAATAAAATTTTCGATTTACGATTTTGGGTTAGCAAGACTCGGTATCAGCCGAGTCGTTTGCGTTAGAAACAGAATCAGTTATCGGCGTGGAAAGAAGCGTGCTTAAATCCCAACCGGCAGGATACAAGGGGGCAGTCGGGTAATGGTCAAATGACTGATGGTCATAATGGGTGTTTTCATTCTGTGTGTTCATGATTTCTCCTTTATTTGAAGACCTGCAATTTCTTTTATCCGAGCATTACGCCGAAGTCGTCTTTTGTTTTTCCAGTTCCTTCGGTTTGGGCGATGATAAGTTTGTTCATGGCGTTGATATAGGCTTTGGCACTGGCAACGATGATGTCTGAATCTGCGCCATGGCCGCCATACACGCGGGAATATTCCACTTCGCTTTGCGCATCCATTGTGAAAGAACCTTTCTCACTTTGAATGCGGACTGTCACTTCGCCGAGAGCATCAATACCTTCGGTGATGGCGTGAACGCTGAACTCAAGCAAGGTGCAAGGGACATTGACGATCTCATCAATTGCCTTGTAGGTTGCATCCACAGGGCCGGTACCAATGGCGGCCTTTGTGTGTACGACCCCATCGGGGCCGCGCAAGCGGACAGTGGCAGTGGGCATGCCCATCGTCCCGCAGGTGACTTGCATTCCGTTCAACAAATACACATCGCGTGGTTTATAAAATTCATCGGCGATCAGCGCCTCGAGATCAAGATCGGTGATGACCTTCTTGCGGTCAGCCAATTCTTTGAAGCGGCCAAATGCTTTATCGAGTTCCACATCATCAAGCGAGTGACCCATTTCAGCAAGGCGGCTGCGCAGTGCATGACGGCCGGAATGTTTACCAAGCACAAGATTGGTTTGGCTGACACCCACATCTTCAGGCTTCATGATCTCGTAAGTGGTCTGGTGCTTCAACATTCCATCCTGATGAATACCCGCTTCATGCGCGAAGGCATTCGAACCAACGATGGCTTTGTTCGGCTGCACCACAATACCCGTGTAATTGCTGACGAGCTTGCTAATACGAGAAAGCTGCGGCGTTTCGATACCTGTTTCCAAATTAAAAACAGGATGACGGGTCTTCAATGCCATCACCACTTCTTCCAGTGATGTATTGCCCGCACGTTCGCCAATGCCATTGATGGTCACTTCAGCCTGACGAGCGCCTGCGCGAATTCCGGCAAGCGTGTTCGCTGTGGCAAGGCCAAGGTCATCATGGCAATGCACAGAAACGGTAATACCCTCATGCATCCCCGGCGTGTTCTTGATGATACCGTCGATCAATTTATAAAATTCATCGGGCGTGGTGTAGCCCACTGTGTCGGGAATGTTCAAAGTCGTTGCGCCAGCTTTGATGGCTTCGCCCAAGACCACATACAAAAACTCAGGTTCAGAGCGGCCTGCATCTTCGGGGCTGAACTCCACATCTGCACACAGAGATTTTGCATACGCAACCATTTCTGAAACACGCTGGATCACATCTTCAGGATCCATCTTCAACTTGTGTTTCATGTGGATCGCAGACGTGGCAAGGAAGGTATGAATGCGCGGCTTCTTTGCGCCTTGAACAGCCTCCCAAGCTTTATCGATATCAGATTTATTTGCCCGCGCCAACCCAGCGATGACAGGAACCTTCGCCTCAGACTCCGCGTTGGCAGGGTTGCCCACTTCAAGTGCAATCCGTCTGACAGCTTCCAGATCGTCTGGCGAGGCGGCTGGGAATCCCGCTTCGATGATATCCACACCGAGGCGAGCGAGGTTGTGAGCAACTTCCAGCTTTTCAGCAGAAGTCATCGTCGCGCCAGGAGACTGTTCGCCATCGCGTAAAGTTGTATCAAAGATTTTGACGTAATTGTTTGCCATGTTGCCTACCTCTCGTGGAGATTGGTAATTGGTAAATAGTAATTACCAATCTCCAATTACCAATTACTATTTATTTTTTCCAATTCTCAGGGCGTAACGAACGGACAGCAGCGCCAGCGCGCCACATTTCAGAGTCACGAATGGCGGCAAGTTCTACTTCAAGTTTTGCGCGGTAATCAGGCTGGCTGTTGGCTTCGAGGGTGATGCGGGCTTCATTTCCAGTAAAGACGCTGTGATACAGATCTTTGAAGACAGGAGCGGTGGCGTCGCGGAATTTATCCTTCCAATCCAAGGCGCCGCGCTGGGCCGTGGTGGAGCAGTTCGCGTACATCCAGTCCATGCCGTTCTGTCCCACAAGGCGGATGAGGGATTGGGTAAGTTCTTCCACGGTTTCGTTGAAAGCCTCGGAGGGAGAATGTCCGTGGCTGCGGAGTTCGTTGTACTGAGCTTCCATCACACCCGCGAGAGCGCCCATGAGAATGCCGCGCTCACCTGTGAGGTCGGAATAGACTTCCTTTTCAAAAGTGGTCGGGAAGAGATAGCCCGCGCCGATGGCAATGCCGAGGGCAATGGTGCGTTCCTGCGCACGGCCTGTCGCATCCTGATGAACCGCAAAGCTGGCATTGATGCCAGAGCCTTCAAGGAAGTTAACGCGAACGCTGCGGCCAGACCCCTTGGGGGCAACCAAGGCCACATCCACGTGAGGAGGCGGGATCACGCCAGTGTCATCCTTGAAAGTGACAGCGAATCCGTGGGAGAAGTAAAGCATGTCCCCTTCATTGAGGTGTTCCACAATGCTCGGCCACTGAGAGCGCTGGCCTGCATCCGAAAGCAAATATTGAACAACGGTTCCGCGTTCGGTAGCTTCTTCCACATTGAAGAGAGTCTCGCCGGGAACCCAGCCGTCTGCAATGGCTTTGTCCCAGTTGGGAGTGCCTTCGCGCTGACCAACGATCACATTGATGCCGTTATCACGCATATTCATTGCTTGCGCAGGTCCTTGCACACCATAGCCGAGGACAGCTACAACTTCATTCTTCAAAACTTCACGAGCCTTTTCAAGTGAAAACTCGTCGCGTGTTACTACTTCTTCCACCGTACCGCCAAAATCGATCTTTGCCATGATTACTGTTCTCCTTAAGGTTTTTTGTTTTAGTTACAAGTTACAGGTTGAAGGTTTTATTCATCCTTCAAAATTCATCATTTCCACTACGGCGCCATTTCCGCCATTTCAGAAACATCTTCATACCGATTGCCATTCACTCCGGGCACACGGCGCACGCCATCGGTTACACCACGAGTCATGGAGACCTGTCCCGTGCGAACCATTTCCACAATTCCCAGCGGGCGAAGCAACTCGATCATTCCTTCGATCTTGTCTTCGGTGCCGGTGATCTCCACGATGACAGAATCAGCCGCCACGTCCACGATATGAGCGCGGAAAATTTCTGCGAGACCGTTCACTTCAGCGCGTTTCTCGGGGCCGACCTTTATTTTGATCAGAGCCAGATCACGGGTTACCGAAGGTTGATGCGTCACATCCTGCACATCGATCACGTTGACCAGCTTGTACAGATTCGCTTCGATCTTGTGTGCATCCATATCACCATTGGGACAATCCACGACCACGGTCATACGTGAGACTTCGGGGTTTTCTGTCCGTCCAACTGCGAGGGATTCAATGTTGAAATTGCGGCGGCGGAACAGCGAAGCCACGCGGTTCAACACGCCAGGTTTGTTTTCTACTAATGCAATGAAGGTGTAGTTCATTCGATTCTCCGTTCACTCAATTACCAATTACTACTTACTTCTTAACTGGTCTCTGCAACATCTGATCCAAAGCCGAACCTGCGGGAACCATCGGATACACCGCATCTTCCTGCTCTACCTTGAATTCGATAACTGTGGGGCCTTTGATACTGCGCGCCCATGCAATCGCATCATCTACTTCCTCGCGCTTGGTCACTCGACGAGCAGGGACTCCGTGCGCTTCGGCTAATTTCACAAAATCTGGCGAGAGCATGTTGACCGCAGAGTAACGCTTCTCAAAGAAGAACTCCTGCCATTGACGCACCATGCCAAGGAAACTATTGTTCATGATGGCAACTTTCACATTCGCGCCTTCCTGAACCGCAGTGGTCAGTTCGGCAGCCGTCATTTGGAAACCGCCATCACCTGCCACCGCCCATACTTCCTGATCTTTGTTCGCGAACCACGCGCCAATCGCTGAGGGCAGACCAAAGCCCATCGTGCCTGCGCCGCCCGAAGTGAGCCAGCGATTCGGTTTATCCAGCGCATAATATTGAGCCGTCCACATTTGGTGTTGACCAACGTCCGTGGAAATAACCGCCCCGCCGCCCGTAGCCTTCCAAATATCTTCGATCAAATGCGGCACGTACAACTTGCCGTCATTGGGCCAGTTCATAATACTGCGCGTGTCGGCTTCGGATTTCCAGCTGTTGATCTGCTTCTTCCACTCTTCGTGATCGTATTCATCCACCATCGGCACAAGATCGGTCAAAACGGTTTTCAAATTACCAACGAGCGGAACGTCCACGGTTACGTTCTTATGGATTTCCGAAGGGTCAATTTCTACATGAATTTTCTTTGCATGAGGCGCATACGTTTTCAACGTACCCGTCACGCGGTCATCGAAGCGCATACCAAAAGCAAGGATCAGGTCAGAATTCTGGACCGCCAGATTGGTATGGACTTCACCGTGCATACCCATCATGCCAAGGCTCAATTCATGAGAAGCAGGGAATGCCCCAAGCCCAAGCAAAGTGCTTGCAACCGGGGTCTGCGTCTTCACCGCAAAGTTCATCAAAACTTCTTCCGCTTCTGAAACCAAAACACCATGTCCGCACAAAATGATCGGACGCTGCGCCTTCTCGATCAACTTGACAGCGCGTTCAAGCGATTCCTTTGGTGCATGGTCAACTGGCTGATAGCCGGGGAGTTTCACATCTTCGGGATATTCAAACTCGCAAGACTCAACCTGCGCATTCTTGCAAATATCGATCAACACAGGGCCGGGGCGTCCGCTGCGAGCGATGTAAAATGCCTCGCGCACGACCTCTGCAATTTCATCGGCACGCGTCACAAGATAATTGTGTTTTGTGATCGGCAAGGTAATGCCGGTCATATCTACTTCCTGAAACGCATCCCCACCGATCAGGTGCGCAGCAACCTGTCCCGTAACAAATACCACAGGGACAGAATCCATCATCGCCGTGGCAATACCCGTCACCAAATTTGTTGCACCGGGGCCTGATGTCCCCATCGCCATGCCCACCTTGCCTGAAGCACGTGCATACCCATCCGCCATGTGTGCCCCACCCTGCTCATGGCGTACCAACACGTGATGGACCGGGTAACTCAACATCGCATCATAGATCGGCATATTCGCCCCGCCCGGATACCCGAAGACCACTTCCACGCCTTCGCGCACCACGCATTCCCATAAAATTTCAGCGCCTGTCTTTTTCATAGATGGTTCCTTTTCATTCTTTGTGATTTCTCATTCATCATTCAACATTCATCATTCTGCATTCAAAACTGCGCCCGTATCTGCGCTCGTAACAAAATGAGAATATCTCTTCAACCACTTGGAGGTGACTGTGGATTTGAACGGAGGCAGCGCCGCAAGCCGACTCTGAATCTCCGCCTCGCTCAACTTAACGTTGAGGCTGCGTGCCACCAAATCAATTTGGACGATATCCCCAGCCTTGAGCGCCCCAATCGGACCACCCGCCGCCGCTTCTGGTGAGACGTGACCAATGCACGCGCCGCGAGTCCCGCCGCTGAAACGTCCATCCGTAATGAGCGCCACCTTGTCGCCAAGTCCCTGCCCCATAATGGCAGACGTGGGAGAAAGCATTTCCTGCATCCCCGGCCCGCCCTTCGGACCTTCATAACGCACCACAACACAATCCCCAGCCTTGACCTTGCCCGCCAAAATTCCAGCCATCGCCTCATCCTGTGATTCAAAGATGACCGCCGGCCCTTCAAACTTCATCATGGCTTCACTCACGCCGCCCACTTTGACCACCGCCCCGTTCGGCGCTAAGTTGCCAAACAAAATGGACAAGCCGCCGCGCTTGGAATGGGCATTTTCATATCTACGAATTACATCTTCATCTTTGATTTCACAACCTTGAATCGATTCCCCCAAGGTCTTGCCGGTAACTGTCATGCGGTCTAAATGCAGCATCCCCGTTCCCCGCTGGACTTCGTTCAAAATGGCGGGGATTCCACCTGCGCGGTGAACATCTTCCATGTGCCATTTGCCAGCTGGGCTCACCTTACAGATGTGCGGAACTTTATCTGCCACGGAGTTGATGCGGGTTAAGGGATAGTCCACGCCAGCTTCATTGGCTAAAGCCAAGGTATGCAGCACCGTGTTCGACGATCCGCCCATCGCCATGTCCAATGCGAAGGCATCATCAATCGCATCGGCAGTGACAATGTCTCGCGGCTTGATGTCCCGTTCGATCAAGGTCATAACCTGCGCCGCAGCTTGTTTTGCCAAGGCTTCGCGTTCAGGAGTCTTCGCCAAGGCAGAACCGTTGTACGGCAATGCTAGACCGAGCACTTCCATCAAACAGTTCATTGAGTTGGCAGTGAACATGCCAGAGCAAGAACCGCAGGATGGACATGCAAATTTTTCTAAAATGGATAATCGCTTCT
>CAZHOX010000150.1:2310-7697 GCA_964534345.1 uncultured Anaerolinea sp. | reverse complement strand
TCCGTCATTCACGGCATGGAGCATGGCGTGCTTCACACAGGCAATCACAACGTTGACCCGCAGGATATGTTCAACATGGGCGGCCTTCGCAAGAAGATGCCTGTCACATTCTGGACGTTCCTCATCGGTGGCTTTGCTCTCTCTGGTTTCCCGCTTGTGACGGCTGGCTTCTGGTCAAAAGATGAAATTCTTGCGGATGCTTTTGCCAACGGCCATCTGGCGATCTTTGCCACTCTTGCTGTTGCCGCGTTTATGACCGCCTTCTACACCATGCGCCAGATCACCTTGACCTTCCTCGGTGAAGCCCGCACAAAGGAAGCTGAACATGCACAGGAAAATAAGTGGACGATGACCGCTCCGCTTGTTGTGCTCTCGGTCTTTGCCGTCGGGTATGGCTGGGTGGGCATCCCTGAGCATTTCCCACTCCTCGGCGGAATCGTCCCCAACTGGATCCATGAATTCGTTGGCGGCACGCTGGCGGAACATCCTCCTGTTTTGGAGTTCAACATCGTTCCTTTGCTCACTTCTCTTGCTGTAGCCCTTGGCGGCTTGGGACTTGGCTGGTTTGTTTACAAAGACATCAAGTCTCCTGCGGAAGACAAACTGCAAATTCCTTTCCTCAAGAACAAGTATTACTTTGATGAAATGTACGAAGTCATCTTCATCAAACCTGCCATCTGGTTCTCCGAAGTATTCGTCTCCAAGTGGATGGATAAAGGCTTCATCGACGGTATTCTCCATTTGTTTGGACCCGCTACCGGCGGAGTCGGAAGCGCAATTCGTAATTACTTTGATCTGCCCGTTATCAATCAATTCTTCGGTGATGGTTCTGCGGATGCCACCTGGTGGGTCGGCAAGAATCTTCGCCCCATTCAAACGGGCCGCATCCAGCAGTACCTTGTCCTTTCACTGGTCGTTCTCTTTGTAGTCGGCGGCCTGCTTTACTTTTTGCTGCTGGCATAGGAGCGCATGATGGATTTTCTTAACACTCATCTCCTTAGCCTGATCTTGTTCCTGCCGACCATTGCGGCATTGATCATGCTTTTCCTGCCAGGCGCTGAAACAAAATTGCTGCGTTGGTTTGCCTTTGGCGCCAGCCTTATTCCTTTTGTTCTCACGCTTGTGCTGTGGAGTAATTTCGACCCGAATGCAACCGGCTTTCAGTTTCAGGAAAGCTATGTTTGGTACGAAGCACTTCACTCATCCCTGCACCTCGGTGTGGATGGCATTTCCCTTTCGATGGTCTTGCTGACCACCTTCCTCACGCCGCTTGCTATTCTTGCATCTTTCAGCGTGACCGACCGCGTGAAGGCGTACATGATGCTCTTCCTCTTTTTGGAGACAGGCATGTTGGGCGTCTTCATGTCGCTTGACTTGTTGATCTTCTTCGTCTTCTGGGAAATTGGTCTCGTGCCGATGTATTTCCTCATCAATCAGTGGGGAAGTGCCAACAAGGATTATGCTTCGCTCAAGTTCATGATCTACACCATGGGTGGATCGCTCGGCTTGTTGTTGGCTGTGCAGATGCTCGGCGTTCTTTTTGGAAGCTATGACCTGGTTGCCCTCTATGAACGTTGGAATTCGCTGGATGGTGGTTCCATTCTCCTCGGTATGCCAGTGCATACCGTCAAGACGATCGCCTTCTGGGCATTCGCTATTGCCTTTGCTGTCAAAGTTCCATTGTGGCCTTTCCACACCTGGCTGCCTGATGCTCACACAGAAGCTCCGACCGCTGGTTCAATGATCCTTGCTGGTGTATTGCTCAAACTCGGCGCGTACGGATTTATCCGGCTTGTGCTTCCTCTCTATCCGCTGGAAGCAAAGATATTTGCAGGCGCTCTCGCAGTTCTTGCGGTTGGCGCAATTGTCTTTGGTGCGTTTGGCTCTTTCGGACAGACAGACTTCAAACGTCTGGTTGCTTATTCCTCTGTCAATCACATGGGATTTGTGGTTCTCGGCATCGCCGCCGCCGGTTTGGCCGCTGGCACACCCGAAGCGCATATCGCCATGAATGGCGCGGTCTTGCAGATGTTCAATCATGGTCTGTCTGCGGCTGGCATGTTCTTTATGGTCGGTGTGATCTATGAACGCACGCACACCCGCAACCTGGAAGAGTTTGGCGGCTTGTTCCCGTTGGTACCTGTCTATGGCGGCATTCTCATCTTTATGAGCATGGCTTCCCTTGGCTTGCCCGGCCTCAATGGCTTTGTCTCTGAGTTCATGGTGGTGCGAGGCGCGTATCCTGTTTTGAAGGTTTACACTGCCATCTCCATGCTTGGCTTGCTTTTCACAGGCGCTTATATTTTGAAAGGTATCGCAAAAGTGCTGCATGGCCCCATGAACGAACATTGGGCGCACGGCGAACATAAACTGACCGAAATCAACACACGCGAAATTTTTGTAGTCATTCCTTTGATGGCTTTGATATTAGCCATCGGTATCTGGCCCGCGTGGATTTTGGAAGTCATCAACAAAGCCGTTGTGGCTCTGTTCTAAGAGGTGGATGATGAATTTTCCCATCCTGAGTATTATCACTTTCCTTCCCTTTGTAGCTGCGGTCATCATGTTGGTGATGCCTGCCAACCGCAAGACAGAAGTCCGCGGCGTTGCGCTTGCAACCGCTGTTATTGATCTGCTGTTTTCCGGCTGGATGTATGCGCAATATCTGCTTGGCGACTTGAACGGCTACCAGTTCATCGAAACCTATAACTGGCTTCCTGCACTTGGTATCACCCTGAAATTCGGCGTGGACGGAATGAGCGCTCCGCTTGTTCTTTTGACCGGCATTGTCATGTTCACTGGTGTTCTCATCTCATGGGGTGATGATGACAAACATGTCATGTCTGGTATTCAAGATCGCCCGCGCGAATTCTTTGCTTTCCTCTTCCTGCTGGCAGGCGGTGTGTTTGGCGTGTTCGTCTCTCTTGACCTGTTCATGTTGTTCTTCTTCTACGAAATTGCCGTGTTCCCGATGTACCTGCTCATCGCTATTTGGGGTTGGGTAAAGACTCGTGAATACGCGGCTATGAAATTGACCCTATACTTGTTCGTTGGCTCGGTGGTTGCCTTGGTTGGTGCGCTCGCCATGTATTGGACGCAATACCAGAATACAGGCGTGCTCTCCTTTGACATGATCCAGATGGAAAGTGCAGGTTTCTCTGCCGCCTTCCAGTATGCATGGTTCCTGCCTGTATTCTTCGGCTTCGCAGTCTTGGGCGGTATCTGGCCCTTCCACAACTGGTCACCAGATGGTCACGTTGCCGCACCAACAGCCGTTTCCATGTTCCATGCGGGCGTGTTGATGAAGCTTGGCGCATTTGCAGCCTTACGCGTAGGTGTGATGCTCCTTCCAGAAGGCGCAAAGCAATGGTCTTGGCTGGTGATGAGCTTTGCTGGCGTTGCTGTTGTGTACGGCGCTTACATTGCCTTCGTCCAAACTGATATGAAATATATGATCGGTTTCTCTTCCGTCTCTCACATGGGTCTTGTTGTGTTGGGTGTTTCTACACTTAATCACAATGGCTTGGTTGGCGCCGGTGTGCAGATGTTCTCTCACGGCATCATGACGGCTCTCTTCTTTGCCATCACCGGCATGATCTATGACCGAGCGCACACCCGTATGATCCCCGAATTGGGTGGCATTTCCAAAGTGATGCCCTTTGCCACCATCGGCTTCATCATTGGCGGTCTTGTCTCAATGGGTATGCCTGGCTTCTCCGGTTTCATTGCTGAATTCCCGATCTTCATGGGCGTTTGGGAGGAGCAGTGGCTGTTAGCTGTGGTTGCGAGCATCTCAATCATCATCACTGCGGCGTACATCATGATCAATATTCGAAAAGTATTCTTTAGCCCAATGCCTGAAAAATTGGAAGGTCATGTTGGTGATGTCACAGTGTTGGATAAAGTGGCAATTGCAACCTTGAGTTTCCTGATGATTGTCATTGGCGTATTCCCCGCCGTCATGGTTCCCATGGTGGAAAAAGGCGTTGAGAATGTCCTGCGCCTGTTGGGAGGTTCCTAATGTTTACCTCACAAGTTTTCGCTTCTATCCTCCCCGAAATCCTGATCCTCATTCTCGGTATTCTGATCCTTGTCTTTGAGCCGTTCTGGAAAGAAGACCAGCGCCGTAACGCAGGCTGGCTCACTGCTGGCGGGCTTTTCGCTGCGATCATCATCAGCTTGCTGTTTGGTCAGCCGGGCGAACCAGTTTCCGTGCTTGGCGGCATGATCCGTTTTGATTGGCTTGGCTTTTTCTTCAAGATTCTGTTCATGTTTGCTGGGGCAGCGACTGCCTTGCTTTTGATGGATCACGAAAAAGCGGGACATCGCGGCGAGGCGTATGTCCTCCTTCTCGCTTCGCTTCTTGGCATGAACCTGATGGCTGTTTCCTCAGACTTGGTCATGCTCTATCTGTCGATTGAGACTGCATCCATTCCTCTGTATATTCTCGCTGGTTTCCTGCTTACAGATGAGCGCTCTACTGAAGCCGGTTTCAAGTATTTGCTGTTTGGTACTCTGGCTTCTACCATTATGCTGTACGGTTTCAGCTTGATCTTCGGGTTCACTGGTACTACAGATTTGATCAAAATCGCTGAAGTGTTTACTTCAGGCACGATCTCCCCGCTGCTTGCTTTTGGTGTTTTGGCGATGGTGATTTTTGGGCTTGGTTTCAAGGTGTCTGTAGTACCCGTCCATTTCTGGGCGCCGGATGTGTATCAGGGTTCTCCAACACCTGTGGCGGGTTTTCTCTCCACTGCTTCCAAAGCTGCTGGCTTTGCGGCGATTGTACGTCTGTTCTTTGTGGCTCTTCCAGATTTTGCTTCTTCTTGGACGTTGATCTTTGCAGCGCTTGCGGCAATTACCATGACCGTGGGCAATCTGCTTGCACTTTCCCAAACCAATATCAAACGCTTGATCGCGTATTCTTCGGTTGCTCATGCAGGATATGCATTGATCGGTGTAGTGGCGTTCAGTCAGCTAGGTGCGGCGAGCGTAGTGTTCTATCTTGCAGCCTATATTGCGACAAACCTGCTTGCCTTCGGTGTGGTGATGGCGTTTAGCCGTATCACTGGCTTGGAAGAAATTACCGACTATGCAGGCCTTAGCCGCCGTAACCCGTTGATGGGTTTGATGATGTTAGCTGCTTTCCTGTCTTTGGCTGGAATGCCTCCGTTCGGTGGTTTCGTAGCGAAGGTTTTTGTCTTTGCGGCAGGCGTGCAGGCAAATTACACTTGGTTGGTGATTGTGGGTATTCTCAACTCGATCATCGGTGTGTACTACTACCTCAATGTGTTGAAGTACGTGTACCTGTACCGTATGGAAGGGGAGAACGAGGAACAGCATCCTGTCCCGTTGACCCGTCCGTATGCGATTGCGTTGGTGGTGCT
>CAZHOX010000150.1:0-2210 GCA_964534345.1 uncultured Anaerolinea sp. | reverse complement strand
TTGATAAGGCGTAGTAAAAGACTACAGAAAGCAGAATCAGGTCAAAAGTCGAGAAAGAGGCGTTGCTTGGGTGGTTGATAAGGCAGGTTGGCGAAAGTCAGCCTGTTGTGTTGAAAAAAAACACTTGGGTAGGAAATCACCTAAAAAGGATTTCCGTTTGACAGCCTTTTGACCTGTCAGTTATAATCGTGCGACATGACACAAACCAAACAGACTAACCGTCAGAATATGGTGTACACCCTGCTCGTGGTAATGATTGGGCAGGTTGGTTGTTTAACTATTGCTGTAATTCTGGCTTCTGTGTTTGGCGGGGTGTGGCTTGATAATACTTTTGGAACGAAACCGGTGTTTACACTGGTGTTGTTATTTGCTGGAATCCCTCTTTCGGTCTTCCTGATGATGTATGCGGCGCGAAAAACGCTGGCGCGTCTGAGGGAAAAATACGAAGCCGAAGAGAAACAAACTACTGCTTAGGAGGCGGGCTTGGAGACCCAAAAACGTACCCCTTGGCGGCGCTGGATTGTTCTAGTGCTGATGATCGCTGGTTTTATTCTGGGCGGGATTTTTGTCCCTGTTCAACCTGAGATCACAGTTGCCGCCGAAAAATTGATCGAGGAGCCACTTGTTGAGAATTTTCTCGGCCTTGGCCCCTTCTATTTGGTAAATACTCTCCCCACTTTGGCAGTGACGATTGTCCTGCTGTTGGTGATTGGATTTGCCGCGAATCGTTCCCTGAAGAAAAGCCAACAGACAGACCTTGTGCCTAGCGGCATTGGGAATGTGATGGAAGCCATTTTGGAAATGTTGTACAACATGACCGAGGGTTCTGCTGGCACAAAGTGGGCGAAGGCGATTTTCCCCTGGTTTGCTACGATCATGATCTATGTGTTGTTTGCGAACTTGCTCAAGTTGATCCCTGGCTTTGAGTCGATCGGTGTTATCCACCACGCTCATGGCGAAGGTCATACTATTGCTGAGTTGGGCGGTGGTTGGGCGAATATTCTTCCTGAGAAGGTTGAAGAAGGCGGCTATATTCTAGCTCCGTTCTTCCGCGGTATCTCTGTGGATTTGAATTTCACCCTTTCACTGGCTTTGATTTCCTTCTTCTCTATTCAGGTGATGGGCGTCCGCGCACAGGGACTTGGCTACTTCAGCAAGTTCTTCAATACGAAGCGCATGTTCAAAGTGCCGTTCTTCGGTGCGATGGATTTCTTCGTTGGTCTTTTGGAAATCATCTCTGAATTCGCGAAGATCCTTTCATTCACATTCCGTCTTTTCGGTAACATGTTCGCGGGTGTGGTGTTGGTGGCTGTGGTTGCTTCATTGCTCGGCAAGATCAGTATTTTGCCTTCAATGATCATGATGTTTGAACTCTTTGTAGGCTTCATTCAAGCCTTCGTGTTCGGTATGTTGACCATGGTGTTCATGGCAATGGCTACACAAGGTCATGGTGACGAAGAGCACGCTGAACATTAATTTGTTGAAAATAAATTCATAAATAATTAGGATAACCCTAAGGAGGCTTGTAACATGGATGGAAATGTTTTAGATGCGATGCGCTATGTAGGCGCAGGTTTGGCTATGATCGGCGCCGCGGGCGCTGGTGTAGGTATCGGTTTGAGCGTGCAGGGCGCCCTCGGCGGTATGGCCCGCAACCCAGACACATACGGTAACTTGTTGACCAACATGATCCTCGGCGTTGCGTTCTCCGAATCAATCGCTATTTACTGCCTGGTCATCGCGTTCCTCATGCTCTTCAAAGTCGTGTAATTCAAGGAGCATAGAAACATGGAAGCTCTTGGTATTAATCTCGGATTGCTCATTGTCCAATTGATCGCGTTCGCAATTGTGTTTCTCACATTGAACGCCTGGGTGTACAAGCCCATTTTGGACATGATGGAATCCCGCAAACAGAAGATCGCACAGGGCCTCGAAGATGCCCGTGTGGCTGCTGAAGCTCGCGCCAATGCGGAAAAAGAAGCCGCCAAGGTGCTCGCTGAAGCACAGGCAGAGGCAAGCAAGGTTGTTCGTGAAGCCACCGAACGCGCTGCCTCCGCTGGTAAGGATGTAAAAGCCGCCGCCGAAGCCGAAGCTGCCAAGGCTCGTGAAGCTGCCATGGCCGAAGCTGAACTCGAACGCAATCGCATTCTCGGCGATCTGCGCGGACAGGTTGCAGCCCTCGCCATTGCCGCTGCCAACAAACTCGTTGG
>CAZHOX010000149.1:1643-7742 GCA_964534345.1 uncultured Anaerolinea sp. | reverse complement strand
GAAAGCCAGATCTCCCACGGAGCGAGGCCGGGATATTTCAGTCGGACACGAGTCAGATCCACATTGCAGCCAATGGATGAAGCCATCTCGCCCACCGCAGATGACAAGCCGCCTGCGCCGCAATCGGTTATGTCATTGTATAAACCCAAATCACGAGCGCGGACGATGACATCGATCAATCCTTTTTCGGTGATGGGGTCGCCAATTTGGACGGATGCGCCGGAAACTTCGCCTGTTTGCGCGTCCATTGTCATGGAAGAGAAAGTCGCGCCACGCAAGCCGTCACGTCCTGTGCGGCCACCAAGCACGATGACTCGGTCACCGACTTGCGGGTTCTTTCGATGTTTTCCTTTTGGGGCAATGCCCACGCATCCACAAAAAACAAGCGGGTTGGCGGTGTAACCTTCATCGTACAAAATCGCGCCATTGACCGTTGGAATGCCGATCTTGTTGCCATAATCCTGCACGCCTGCGACCACACCAGATTGAATGCGCCGTGGATGCAACACACCATCGGGCAAAGATTTGGGATCAAGATTCTGTGGACCGAAGCAGAGGACATCGGTATTGGCTATTGGCTTGGCACTGACCCCAAGCACATCGCGTATGACTCCGCCGACGCCTGTATTGGCCCCACCAAACGGTTCCACCGCTGACGGATGGTTGTGCGTTTCGGCTTTGAAAGAAATCTCAAATTCATCATCAAAATCTATGATGCCGGCGTTATCGATAAAAGCAGAAATAACCCAGGGAGCGGCGATCTTGTCTGTTGCAGATTTGAGATAGGTTTTGATGAGAGAGTCGATATTTGATACACCTGTACTTGCGTCAGGTGCAAGTGTTCGAGATTCGTCGTTCGAGTATCGAATATCGATTTTCGCTTTAAATGTCTTATGCACGCAATGCTCGCTCCATGTTTGAGCGATGGTTTCAAATTCAACATCGGTTGGGTTGCGCCCTTCTTTGGTGAAATAGTTTTGGATGGCTTGCATTTCAGCTAGGTCGAGTGCGGCGCGGCGGGCCTTGGAGAGATCGAGCAATTCTTCATTGGTTAATCCGCGTATTGGGATGGTATCAACATTGCCGCTTGATTCAACTTCTTCTGGAAATGATGGGTCGATGCTTCCAATTTTCCAATGTTGGATGACATTGTTGGCAAGCAGGGAAGCGGATATTGAAGCGGATAAACGAATGGAATCGGATTTTGATACAGACGAATCGAATTGAAGGATGAAGCGTTGTCCTGTGGCTGCGCGGTGGACTCCGTCAATTCTGAGTTCGTGTGTAGCGCGGACAATTTGCTCGGCAACGGGGTCGGTGACACCCGGGCGAAGGGAAACTTCCAGAATAACTGAATCAGGTTCGGGCGGGGTGGGAGGCGCGGGTAGTTCATCCCATGAAACGGTTTGAGTGACAGGGTCCGTTAAAAGATTGAGGGCCAACTGTCGACATTTCTCCTGTGACAGTTGGCCCTCAATAAAGTAGAGGTCCTGGATCGTGATGCATCTGAGGTCATTGAACCCCAGCGCGCGCGCATCGGCAAGATACACGCCTGCACGCGGCTCTGAAAATTTGGGTTGGGTAATGAAACGGTATATGGGCATGTGAGTTCTCTGAAAAACAGGGGGATTTTACTTCGCGATATTTGTCTAGTCAAGTAGGGCGTCGCGTCAATCATTCGTTGCAAGAATATCCCCCAGTTTTTCTAAAGAGCGCTCAATGACATAATTGAACTCTGCCGCATTTAAGCGAATGAAATTTGCATATTGATTGGTTGCTGAAAAAATATGTCCAGGGGCAAGTGTAATTTTTTGCTCAAGCGCCTTTTTGTAAAGATCAAGAGAATCAACCCCATCTGGTAATTGCACCCAAAGAACAAAACCACCAGAAGGACGTGTCAGGCGAACGCCAGATGGAAAGTGACGAATGACAGCACTCGACATCAATTCAACATTGCGCGCATATTCTCGGCGGATACGCCGCAAGTGATGGTCGTAGCTACTGCTTGCGATGAAATCTGCGATGGCATATTGAGGCAGAGTCGGTGGAGAAGAACTGATGGTGAATTTCAACCACTCAAGTTCCGCTTTGAATCGTCCGGGAGCAACCCAGCCAATTCGCAGGCCTGGGCTTATGTCTTTTGAAAAAGCAGACACCAACATGACCAGTCCCTTTTTATCAAACGACTTGCATACAAGTGGACGTTTTTCGCCAAAATATAATTCGCCGCAAACGTCGTTCTCGATCAAGGGGATTTCATGCCGTGCAAGCAGTTCTACAAGTTCTTTTTTCTTTTCGTCGGGTATCTTGCTGCCAAGCGGGTTGTTGAAATTGGAAATTACAACAACCGCCCGCACCGGATTATGTTGAATGGCAAAAGACAGAGCTTCAAGGTTGATTCCATCACGCGGGTGAGTGGGAATTTCCAACGCACGTAAGCCTTGTACTTCCAGAGTTTGAAGTGTGCCAAAATACATGGGCGACTCAATGGCAACAATATCTCCCGGGCGGCAAACCGCATGCAAGCATAGATCGATCGCCTCTAATCCGCCCGAAGTAATGATTACCTCGTTGGGTGAGATTTGACAACCCGAAAGCGCAGCGCGTTTTGCAATTTGTATGCGAAGCTCCTCCAGCCCAGGTGGGATGTGATATGCATGACCATTTCCGGCCTGCCGCCTCGCCGCATTAGCAAGTGATTTGTTTATCTTTTCAATAGGCAGGTATTTGGGGTTTGGAAATGCTGCACCAAGTTGAACCAACTCGGGATTGGTTGAATCATGCATCACCATCATGACCAACTCATGAAGGCTGACCTGACTTGGGTCTTTGGTTGGAGAAGAAATTTCAGGCTCCGGTGCACGATCGCTCAACTTTGCGCGCACGTAATACCCAGACTGGGGGCGCGCTTCTATCCACCCTTGATTCTCAAGCATTAAATATGCCTGCAACACCGTGCTAATACTGACAGCCTGCTGTTTGCTCATTTGCCTTACAGACGGAATACGCTCGCCTACACGATATGTGTTCTTTTCTATGAGCGAAATCAGGCGTTCTGCTAAAGAACGGTAGAGCAGGGGAAAATTTTTATCAGTTTTCATGGCAGAACAATTTTATCAAGAAGCGACCAGTACAGTTGATAAAAACGAAAACTGTACTGGTTATATTTCTGACAATCTGCATCTGTACTCATCAATAAAAATCCCATAGAATGAGAGTGAACAAAGGAGTCTATATGATTGAAATTGAGCATCTCAAACAATTGGACTTGAATATTCCCCAACATGAGGTATTGAACCTAAGCCATTCACATCCCGGACTTGTTGTTGAGTGCGAACAAGGAATGGTTTGGGTCACCAGCGCCGGAGATATCAATGACTACACCCTGAACGCTGGCGACCACTTCGTCGCTCAAGATGCAAATTCCCTGGTAATCGAAGCCATGCAAGATTCAGTTGTTAATTTGAAAGACTCAAACGAAGAATTTGCAATTCATGTGATTGCATAAACGCTCAATTGCCCTCTTATTAATAAACAATCTCCGCGCCGTCTTCCAGCGGAGATTGTTTATTAATTCACTATTTTTAATAGGAAACAAAATGGATCTTATCTCATTTCTTGGAATAGCCGGTACGCTGCTTGACCTTGTACGTGCGACACCCCAATTGATACACCTCGTACGTGCGCGAAAATCATTTGGCGTTTCAGTGGACACATCAGGCACGATCTGTGTTGTCAGCCTCGGCTGGACAACCTATGGCATCATCACACACCAACCCATGGTCGCGCTGGCTTCCAGTTTTATGGCTAGTTTGTTTTTAATAATCACGATCATTGCCTTGTGGCTCGGGCGAAGTGTCCGCGAGTTTCGAGTAGCACCAATCTGGCTGGCTGCCCTGTCTGTGGCGAGTATATTTTTTGGAAAAACAGGTTTGGGTCTGCTGCTTTCCATCAGCGCCTTGATCTCGAACGTCCCGCAGATACGGGTTGCATACAAAGAAGAGAATCTCTCCGGTCTGTCTTCAGGCACTTGGGTACTGACATTAGTGGCAGGGTTGACCTGGTTCTTCTACGGATACTTACAGCATGACTTAACGATCATGGTCTCCACATTCCTGCAATCTGCCACCAGCGGCATCATCATCGCTTTGAAAATATTCAAGCCCGTCACTGAAGTTGCTTCATCTCAAGACCTGATCATTGATTAAAAAATTCCCCCACCTAAAAACAACAAAAGAAAACAGATAGTGCGATCATTGGGTGAAGAACAATTCGAAGATCCGTTGCTTATTTACCAAAAGTCCGCAACCAGAATGTTGTTAATTTATCTTTCAACTCCGCTGAGTTTTGCACAACCTGAACTCTCCGCCAGTGTGACGGGAATAATTGGCGGTAACGTGTATGGGTAAAACGGTCATCGATCAATACGATGATGCCTCGATCTGTTTCTGTGCGTATCACCCGGCCTGTTGCCTGCTGCACCCGATTGAAACCCGGGTATTGGTAGGCATAGGCAAAACCACTGCCAGACTGGCGATCATAATATTCTTTAATTAAATCTCTTTCCAATCCAAGCTGTGGGACGCCCACGCCCACAACAATGACACCGATAAGCCTCTCTCCCACCAGGTCAATCCCTTCACCAAAGGCACCGCCCATCACAGCTAGCCCGATCAGGGTATCTTGATTGTTGGCTGAAAACCTGGACAAAAAGTCTTCACGTTCTGTTTCGGACATAGCCCGGTCTTGAACAAGAAGTTGTCTTTCTGGCAGCCTTTCCTTAAGTAGTTCAAGTACAGCATCCAAATACGCATAGGATGGGAAGTAAACCAAATAATTTCCCACATGTGTATCGGCCACACTTTCAATTAATGAAGCGAGTGCAGCATACGAATCAGCTCGCTGTGTAAATTTGGTGGAAATACGGTTGTGGATAAGCAAACAAACATTTTCCTCTGGAAAGGGCGATTGGAAAATACGATTGGGATGATTCTTATCTCCGGTCAGGAGCTTCATAAAATAATCGATCGGCAGAAGGGTCGCCGAAAAAAAGACTGTCGATTGACTGCGTTCCAGTGGTACGGCCAACATGGGGGCCGGATCTAGACAGAACAATTTTGTTTTGAGATTAGACTGTCCGTATCGCTCAAAGTAGGAAACATAATTAGAGTCAAAATATTCAGCTGTACGGAGATAGTTGTTGCACAGAAAATAAAATTGCAACAACTCCTGCCTGAACTCCACAGCCTGATTCAAGACCAGCCAGTCCTCTGCCTTTTGGCTAAATTCTCGAATAGCTTTGAGCAGCTTTTCAGGCGGTTCATATTCCACCAACGCGTCTTTGTCCTCCGACTGACAATCTTTGCGTTTCTCCAGCAATATCTTATTGACGGCGTTCAACTTCTTTGCCAGATCAGGTAAATGCGGTTTAAGTATGCGTTGGAGATCCAAGACAGTACTTTTGTCTAATTCAGCCGAATACATCGCTCTGGCTCGATCCGGAAGATTATGTGCTTCATCTACAAGAAAGATATAGTCTTCTGTGCTGAAGTCAAAAAAACGGTGAAGATAAACGCGCGGGTCAAAAACATAGTTGTAATCACAAATGATGCAATCCACCCATAAGGCCAAATCCAGCGAGAACTCAAAAGGGCAGATCTGATATTGCCTGGCGATCTCCTCAATCACTGGGCGTGTAAATGCCTGATAGTGGTCGATTTCGGATAATGCGAGTTTCACCTTGTCAAAATAACCACGGGCAAACATGCAAACTTCTGGATCACAGTTTACCGGCGGACAAAAACATATTTTTTCCTTGGCAGTCAAGGTTACACTTCTTAACTCAAGACCAGATTGCCGCATATCATTCAGTGCTTTTTCTGCCACCTGGCGGCCAGGTGTTTTTGCTGTGAGATAAAAAATCTTGGAGGCCAATCCTTGTCCTAATGCTTTGACTGCCGGAAAAAGGGTTGCAATGGTCTTCCCCACCCCCGTAGGTGATTGCACATATAAACGTTCATTAGCTCGAATGGCTTTATAAACAGCCACGGCCATATCCCGCTGACCTGAGCGATAATCATCATAAGGAAATTCAAGCAG
>CAZHOX010000149.1:0-1543 GCA_964534345.1 uncultured Anaerolinea sp. | reverse complement strand
ATTGGATTTTTAAATTGGCGGGAGCCAAATTGCGGAGACCGCCTAACAGCGTAGTCGTCTTCTCACGTGGGTGCATCCCTGCCTCGGGCGGATGTTCCGAAGCGCAGAGTAACCAGTTGCCGAGTTGCTGCAAATCATCATCGGCGTTCGGTCCAACAATTGCATTGGTTTTGCTTCCATGTCTATTTTAAAACGTTATCTCAAACGCGCTTCTTCTCAAGTCTTTCCATACCTACTTACACTGACACGGCTTGTGCTCTGTTACGTTGCAGCAGCATGACGCCAAAGACCAGCGCGTTGAGCACAAGGCTGACGAGAACGAGCCAGGGCATAGTTTGCGCGCCAAAACGTTCGATGGCGAGTCCGGTTAACCACGGAAGCACAACTGCACCAAAACTATCTCCAAGAATGATGAGGCTGCTGATGGTGGCGGTCAGTTTGATGGATTGCCCCGCAAAGTTGTAGCCTGTTGCCCAGATGGGAGCCATGAAGAATCCAACCGCTGCAGAAGCAATCCACAACATTGTGCTGGATTGTGGCGCAAGGATTGCAAGCAGCAATGCCCCAAGCGCCCCCAAAAATGCGACCGTTAAAATTTGCACGGGATTGAACCGCACAGCAACAGGGACGGATATCGCACGTCCAATGGTGAAGAAGAGCCAGAAAGCGGAAGTCAAATAAGCTGCATTGGTCACATCCGCGAGGTTGAGGGTGAGAGCGTAGGTATAAATCCAATTGCCAAATGTGATCTCGGAACCAACATAGAAAAATAAGAAGAGCATGGCAACAAGGATGATGGGCAAAGCGGAGCGCAGGTTATTCTGAGTTTGGGCTTTGTCTTCATGCTGGTGCGGATGTTCAGGGCTGCCCGGAAGGAAAATCATAAATAAGACCACAGGAACTGTGATCGCTGCCAACGCCCAGTACGCATGTTGATACGTGCCACCCAAATTCAAGACCTGGGCAAAAACGGTCGGGGCTAAAAATGCGCCCAGCCCAAAGAAAAAATGTAATCCGTTTACATAAGGTCCGGCTTTTTCGCCATGCGTCCACATCAATAAAGTATTGGCACCGTTATTGATCATACCGAGCGGAAGTCCGTTAACAAAAACGATCAACAGCAAGACCCACAAATTTCCAGCAAGCGGCGTGAGCGCAAGCAAGACCGTGGTGATCAATTGAGAAATTCCCAGCACAAGATGTCTTTGTCGAACGCGGTCAAGAATGCGCCCGCTGATGGCTGTCCCCAACATGCCGCCCAAAGAGCCAACCAAAAACATCGAGCCGATGGCGCCAAGCGTACTGCCTGTTTGTTTTGCCAGCGAGGGCAGCGCGGGTCCGGTGATGCCCATTCCAAAACCGAGACTGATAAAGATAAGATAATACCCAATTGTGTTGCGGATTTTTTCTTTTTGTGTCATGGATGCCTTTTGAAAGAAGAGACAGTCACCTTTGCGGTGACTGTCTCTTGATGTTGATTTACGCAGTCACTTCAAATTCAGCGTGGAGAGATGCTTGGGAGTCAGAACCAGCCCAAAGGTCG
>CAZHOX010000148.1:0-7763 GCA_964534345.1 uncultured Anaerolinea sp. | reverse complement strand
TAATTCATTCATGATTTAATTATCCTTGTGGTGTGGCGATTGCTTCTGGTTCAGGGGTTGCTTCGCCGGTTGAATCTAAAGTGTCAGTTGTACTTGCGTCTCCTTCATACGAGGAGCTTCCATATCCTACGCTGCATACTGCCGTAGTTTCCTGTAGCAAACAGCCGGTTAAGTATCCGCTTGTTAATGTATCCATTAGAAACGAGATATCCTCACTGTTTGCCAACAGCATCAATTGGTTTCCTTTATTGGTTGAGTTGAATAAAAGAATGCCGTTGCCGTAAATGCCAATGTCGCCAAAACCAGGTACGGTGATAAATTCGCTTCCTTCCTCTATTGTAAGATTATATTTGTTGATGAAAGGCGTCAATTCTTCGGCTGGGGTAAATGTGCCAAAGATGATCGCATCTCCATCTTTTGGATTTTCGTCTACGAATTCAACAGTGACATTCGTGTATTTCAAAGCTGCTTGCAATCTTCCCAATGCTGCAACCATCTCGGCTGTTCTTGTAAGCTCAGGTGAGAGATATACCATTACTCTTTCGCCGGTGTACAAAAATGGAAAATTGTTGAGCGTAACCTTTCGTTCTCCTGAAAGTGCAAAGTCTGCCAGATTGCCGATCAGTGATGCATTATCTGCATACTGGTTATAAGGCGATGACAGGAATGTGAAGTCACCGAACGCAATGACATTTCCATCCATACTGAGCGCTGCGCCGCCTTGTGCGGGGTCATTCGCATCATTCGCCGATGACAGAGTGGACTCTGTTCCTCGAAGCAGAATCAACCCTGAGGGCGATTCGACCGAGTGCGTCCCATAAAAGGCTACCTCTTTAAGCCCAAACGTCAACTCACTTTTGGCAAATTCATCAAAGAACACATTGCGGAAGTTGCCTTCGTTTTTCTCAAGATTATAGAGATAATCGTTGTTGATCGAAATGCCGTATGGCTCCAGCAAAGGGTTGGCTGCATTTACATCGCCATACGTGACCGGGTTTCCGCTCATAAGATCGAAATATAGCGAATACCGTGTGGCATCAGTGAAGACCATCAGCCTTCCCCCGTTGTTTACGAAATTTTTAAGAACACGCACTTCGTCTGCCGTATATGTCACAGAAGGGGAGATCGTGATGAATGCACTCGCATACTTCAGCTTGTATTCAAGCAGGGTTGCATCATTGAGTAGTTCCAACTGGCCGCCGCGTTGTTTAAGAGCATTGGTCAATGATTCAATTTCACTCATTGAAAATTGATTGCCATGGATCGTATCCAACAAGACCACACCGCTGTATTGTTTTATATCTTCAGCATTTAATTCAAGCGGATGAAAAGGGGCTTCTGGGGCGCTAAAAGATTCAAAATCAGGCGTGGCAATTTCAGGTCGCTGCACAACCCCACGATAGAACCACACTCCGCGCAGAATGGCAGGCAAGATTAATGCAGCTAACGCGATGAAGATTAAATTCTTTTTCATGTCAGCTCCCGTTATTTGACCGGCAATGGCGGAATGTAAAGTAGATACGTCCCCGCTTCATTTGGGTACGGCATGATCATGCCATCTGGACTTTGAAAGAAGAAGGGAGACCCCCCTGCCGTGGCAAGCCCTGAAAGTTCATACAGATCTACAGTTTCATAATTGGCAACTTTTGCAAGTGACGCCGCTTTTTCAACAGCATCTGTCTCTGTGCCGATTGCATCCGCAATCCCAAGACGTACAGCTTCTGTTCCAGCCCATATTTGTCCGGTGAATATCACTTCTGGCCCAGCATTGAGTCGTCCTTCACGCCCCAGACTCACCGCTTCAAAAAAGCCCTGTTTTACCATCTCGATCTGACGCATATCCGAATCGCGTGGGGCACCCCAAAGTTTATATGGGCCAGTTGAAATAACATCTTCAATAATAAATGGGGCAGGCGGCAGGTAACCGATCACACCGATGTTCCCCACAAGCGAAGTAGGTTTTGCGTAAATGTAATCGGTATTGACGGAGAGGTAATATGCGCCGCTGGCCGCCATTCCATTTACTGCCGTAACCACAGGTTTCTTTTCACGAAGTTTTGTCAGTTCAAAATAAACCGATTCGGTGTCCACCACTGTACCGCCCGGGCTTTCAAAAGCCAGAACAACTGCACGAACTTCAGGGTGATCCATGGCGTATTGAATTTGAGCGATCATATCCTGAGCCGTATATGAATAAATCGCATCATTCAAACGAATGATGCCGATCACAGGCTGTGGTACTGCTGCTGCAATCAGAATGCCAATAATCAACGGAAGCACGACCCAGAACAAACTGTTGCGAAATTTTTCCCATTTCAGTTCAGTTTCACTCATACCTGCTCCTTTGGGCTATATTTATTTAATGAGCATATACGAGAAAAGAAGGATTGTCAACAAGGTTGTGATTGAAATAGAAGTAAAGTATATTTGGTCAAATTTAATTTGTAAAAGTTAAATTTCATTTCATTCTTTAGGAGATATTCTTATGCCTACCCCCTTGAAAGCCGTGGCAAAAAGCGGTGCAGTAGCTCCCAAAGCTGGTACCGTTTCATATGTCAAATTTTCCGATAAGTTAACAGGCTCCATCAATGACATTGTCAAGATCATCGAACAAAATAAGGAAATGATCGACTCCATTCAAGAGATCGCACTTGAGCTTACCTCCTCCATCGGTTCTCTGCATACACTCACCGTCAAATACGCAAGAACCGCCAACGGCATTTTGGATGTTCTCCTCCCGATCCTCAAGAACCTGCCCATCGTTCCGAAAAACGTTATGCAGATGCTCGTCAACCTCGAAAGCATTACCCAGAAGATCATCGACAACGAAATTTCCACATCAAAGACCATTACTGATGTCCGCTCTGGTTTGCAAACAGGCGATGCCAATAAACTGAAGGCGCACGCTGGTCAGCTTCAAGCGGTGACAAGGTCCATCACCGCCATCATCCCCAAACAGGGATAAACGCCTCTTCCTTAATCTGACACTTGTCACGCTAATTTGAGAGAGTCAACACCCAGATATTTTCCACCTCAAAATTGTTGACAGGTGTACCCACCCCCATGTATAATATCGTCCGCTTCAGCCCCGGCTGTCAAAACCGGGGCGGTTGCCTGTAAATAACCCAGCTTCCCCACAGTTCGGCGTAGAGTGTAAGTTCTCCGCAGAACTCGCGGCGAAGTGATGACTGGAGATCATAAAAAATGAGAACTGCAATCGTTGAAAGTGGCGGCAAACAGTACCGCGCCGTCGAAGGTTCCACAATTGATGTGGACCGCCTTGCTTTTGAAGTAGGCAAATCGTTTGACTTTGACCGTGTCCTAATGATGCTTGACGAAGATGTCGTCATGGTTGGGACCCCTACTGTTGGCGAAATTAAAGTTTCTGCCACAGTTGTGGAACATGTTCAAGGCCCCAAGGTCATTTCCTTCAAGTACCGCCCCAAGAAACGCATCCGTGTAAAAGGTGGCCACCGCCATCAATATACTCGTTTGATGATCGATTTCATTGGCAAGGACGGCGAAGAGCGCAAGGTTGCCAAGAAGCAGGCTGCCCCCAAGGTTGAGGCGGTAGAAGAAGCCAAGGTCGAGAAGAAGGCCAAGGCGCCGAAAGAAGCGTCCGCAAAAAAGTCAACCAAGAAGACTGAAAAGTAGAGGTAAACAATGGCACATAAGGTAGGCGGCGGATCAAGCCGCAACGGTAGAGATAGCAATTCCCAGCGCTTGGGTGTAAAGCGTTATGCCGGACAGTTTGTCCTTTCGGGCAATATCCTTGTTCGCCAGCGCGGCACCAAGATTAAGCCGGGCATCAATGTGTTGGTTGGCAAAGACGATACTTTGTTCGCAACTGCGGACGGAATCGTGATGTTCGACATCATCCACGGACGCAAGCGCGTCAATATCATCCCGGCTGAGGCGGAATAATGAAAGCAGATATCCATCCTACAGTTTATGATGCGCAGGTTACCTGTGCTTCCTGCGGCAAGACGTGGATCACCACATCCACCAAAAAAGAATTGCGCATTGACGTTTGTTCCAATTGTCATCCTTTCTTCACTGGTGAGTCCGCAAGAATTCTCGATGTTGAAGGTCAGGTAGACCGCTTCTATAAGAAGCTTTCTGCCCGCCAAACGTACGTGGAACAGCAGAAGGTCAAAGAAGAATCTTTGAACTCTCCAGATCGTTCCATTGACGATTTGGCCCTTGCCCCTCGTGCAGCCGAGTCTCTCAAGAAAGCTGGTGTTTTGACCATTGGTCAGGTGCTTGCCAAGCTTGCCGAAGGCGACGCCTCTCTCTTGGCAATTGCTGGTTATGGCCAGTCTGCTTTGACCACCACCAAGAAGAAGCTTCGCGCATTGGGTTTCGAACTCCCCGAAGCACCCAAAGTTGAAAAAGCTGAAAAAGCCCCCAAGGCTGAAACTGAGCCAGAAGCCGGCGAGTAGGCCTTAACTTTTTACAGACTTTTTCGCCTGACAATTCCCATTGGGACTTTGTCAGAGATAAGTTTCTCAGGTAAACTAGACAGGCAGATGCTAAAGCGTCTGCCTGTTTTTATACTTACCCTTACCGTCTTGTGTACACGGAAACAAGAAGGGCACCAGGAGAATTTGTAATGAAGCATACACACGGTTCCATCGAAGTCGTCTGTGGTTCAATGTTCAGCGGCAAGACGGATGAATTGATCCGCAGGCTGGTACGAGCAACCATAGCAAAGCAGAAAGTACAGGTCTTCAAGCCTGCTATTGATATTCGATACGCGGTCGAGAAAGTAGCCTCACACACAGGTTCCACCTTTGATGCGATTCCAGTGGAAAAAGCCGCCGACATTCGCTCAAAAATTGAAAAAGATACCACTGTAGTTGGCCTGGACGAAGCACAATTCTTTGACGCTGAAGTAGTAGCCATTGCCCAGGAACTGGCTTCACGCGGTGTCCGTGTGATCGCTGCCGGTTTGGACATGGATTTCCGCGGCGAGCCATTTGGCTCCATGCCCGTATTAATGTCTGAAGCAGAGGATGTGTTGAAACTTCATGCCATTTGTATGGTTTGTGGCGAAAACGCATCACGCACACAACGCTTGGTCAATGGCAAGCCTGCTCGTTACGATGAACCCATTGTCATCGTTGGCGCATCCGAGTTGTACGAAGCTCGCTGTCGCCAACATCATGAAGTCCCGCGTTAACAAGATAAACCCGTTATTGATAAACGGTTGAGTGATTCAAAGTCTCAAGTAAATGATTCAACAACAGAGCCATTGAATTACAAAACCAAAGGAACTAACCAAATGCAAGATTACAAAGACGTTCTCTCTGAAATATTGATCGATGCAGAATCCTTGCAGACCCGTGTCAAGGAACTTGGCACACAAATCAGCGCTGATTACATCAATGAAGATTTGCTGCTCATTTGCATCCTGCGTGGCGGTGTACCCTTCATGGTAGACCTGAGCAGGCACATCACCACACCGCACATGATGGATTTCATGGCGGTCTCATCTTACGGCGCAGGCAAACGTGAATCCACAGGTTCTGCGCGCGTTACTCTCGATCTGCAAACAGATATTCGCGGCAGAAACGTTTTGCTCGTTGAAGACATTATTGATAGCGGACATACCATCGCAGCTGTACTGCAAATGCTTGAGACACGCCAGCCAAAGACACTCAAAGTCTGTGCTCTGCTCGATAAACCTGAACGCCGCGAAGCACATGTCCCTGTCGATTACCTTGGTTTCACCATCCCCAATAAATTTGTCTTCGGCTATGGTCTCGACCTTGATGAATATTATCGAAACCTGCCGTTTGTTGGCGTAGTAGATTTGGATAAATACAAACCCTCCTCCTAACGACCGAACTTGGCTTGGGGATAAAATGAACGAAGAAGCTGCCAATCCTGAATCAAAAAAATCGCCATACTCAGGTCGTTGGGTGGCGCTTGTGCGTGGGCGTGTCGTCGCTCAAGGCGGCACACCCGAACAAGCCTTGCGCGCATCATTATTTAGCCGTAATAAAGAAACACCAGAGATCATTTTTATGCCACTCCCATTTTCATTGCCACCTTTAATTGATAGGATAAAAAATACCTTTCCTCCCGAACAGGAAATTTACCTCGTCGGTGGGGCAGTGCGTGACCTATTAATTTCCCGCCTCTCTCCCGACTTTGATTTTGCCCTGCCCTCGAATGGCATTTCCCTCGCTCGAAAAGTTGCCAACCACCTAGACGCCGACTTTTTACCCCTCGACGATGAACGTGACACAGGACGCGTTGTCGTCACGAATGAAGATGGCACACGAACCTTTCTTGATTTTGCTGCCTATCGCGGCGCGAACCTTGAAGAAGATTTACGCGCCCGTGACTTCACCATTAACGCCCTTGCCCTTAATTTGCGCGATAACACGATCATTGATCCGCTAAACGGCGCAAATGATATTCGCGCTAAAGTCATTCGTGCCTGCTCGTCAACCTCCTTATCAGATGACCCCGTCCGCATTTTACGCGCCGTTCGGCAGGCAGCCGCTTTTGGTTTCACCATAGACAAGCCCACCCGTGAATGGATGAAACAATCCACCGGCCAGCTTGGGCGTATTTCCCCTGAACGTCTGCGCGATGAAATCTTCAAGATACTTCAAGGACCCAAAGCAGATGCCTCCATCCGTGCATTGGATATGCTAGGCGTACTTTCAAACTTAATGCCTGAATTGCTCAAAATGAAAGGCGTAGAGCAATCCCTCCCGCATGTTTATGATACATGGACACACACGCTCGCCGTGTTAGATTATCTAGACCAAACCATCTCAGGTTTGCGAGTTGGATATGATGCTGAAACCACCAACGATATGTTCACTGGCTTGCTGGGTTTGCGCCTGGGACGTTTCCGCGAACAGATCGCACAGCACTTCGCGCAGCCACTTAATATAGACCGCTCGCATCGGTCACTGCTTTTCTTTGCTGCGCTGTATCATGATGTCTGTAAACCTGATACGAAAACTCATGACGAAACAGGCCGCATCCGCTTCTTTGACCATGACATGCAAGGCGCAGAAGTTGCTGCAGAGCGTGCGCGTTCCTTCAACCTCAGCAATGACGAAGTCGAACGTATCCATGCGATTATCAAAAATCACATGCGCATCCATTTCTTCGGTAGCCGATTGTTGAACGAAAAACAAACCCCATCACGAAAAGCCATCTACCGTTTCTTTCGTGATACAGGCAAGGCAAGCATTGACCTCATCCTGCTCGGTCTTGCCGACTTGCGCGGCACATCAGCAAATGAACTTACCATTGATACATGGACAGCTTATCTTGATGTAGCACGCATCCTTCTAGAAAATTATTGGGAACACCCCGAAGAGGTGGTCGCTCCGCCGCGCTTGTTGGATGGACATGAACTAATGAAGGAATTAAATCTCAAACCCGGTCCGGTCATCGGTCAGTTGTTAGAAATCATCCGCGAGAATCAAGCTGCTGGAAAAATAGAAAATCGTGAGCAAGCATTATCGTTTGCACGCGAAGAAATAGTGAAAGGATTTACTGGTGAAGCATGAATTACGTATTCTTTGATCTTGAATCTCAAAACCTGTTCGACGATGTTGGCGGACGTGGAAACATCGATAAATTGAAGGTCGCTTGCGGTGTCACGTATTCAACCGAGAAAAATGATTTCACCGTGTATTGGGAGAAGGATGTTCCAGCCTTGGTCGCTGAATTAAAATCTGCGACGAAGGTAATTGGTTTCAATCTGCTTGGGTTTGATTATCTGGTACTGA
>CAZHOX010000147.1:0-7833 GCA_964534345.1 uncultured Anaerolinea sp. | reverse complement strand
ATCGGGGCGTGGCGCAGTCCGGCTAGCGCGCTTGCTTTGGGAGCAAGAGGCCGGAGGTTCGAATCCTCTCGCCCCGACAACCATTCACTGAGACACGGAGACACGGAGTTAATTTCTCTGTGTACCGTGTCTCAGTGATTTAATGGGTGTGTGTTAAAATTACCAGAGAGGAAATATATGTCGAAAAAAATTGATGGCGTAATTGAAGCAGTCCGTTATAAGAATGGACAGATCACAATGGCCCGCATTTATGAAAAACGCGGCGCTACTTTTTCAGACCGGATCATGGTGGAGCGCAAAGTGCTTTTGGAACGCATTCAAAAGGGATTGCAATATGTGACCGGAACACGCGAAGAACTGCTCGCCAGCACCTTCACCACCGGGAAATCTGTATTGCTTGTAAAAAACAACGACCGTGAATTTCTATCCACTCGCAACACTGCAACCAACGATGAACTGGAAGGCGTGCCGGTCTTTTAGCGAGTTGCCATGAAAATCATTGATAAGACAGCGCTTCAGGATGCAAACGGAAATATAAATATTATTGCTCGTGTTCAGGGAACTTTGAAATACGGGTTGAATTGGTTCGCTGAGTTGGAAGCCCAAAAAACGGTCATTGCTCAATTAGACCGAATGCTGGAAAAAGGCTTCGTACTCATTCGGAACTTTACCCTGCCGAACAGTGAAATTGTAATTCCGTTGATTCTCGTAGGGTCGAGCGGTATTTTTGTATTGCTTGTTACTCCTGCCAAAGGTCAGTTTGAAGCAAAAGGCGATCAATGGAATACGGTCAATACCGATGGCACCTCCCTGCCAGCCAGAAGAAATTTGATCGATCTCATTGCAAAGCTGGCGCGTGCCTTTCAAAAATATCTCGAAAGTCAAAAAATCAACTTGCAAGTACCTGTTGAGGCAGTGTTGATCGCAAGCGACCCCGGCGCACAAATTGAATCGATTCGCCCTGTGGTGCGCGTGCTGCGCAGCGATGCGATCAAACAATTTGCCGGCTCTCTCTTACAGGCGCGCCCTGTTTTACGTACAGACTCCATCTACGATCTTGCCGAACGCATTCTTGCGCCCCGCACTCCTGAAGAACTTCTGCTAACCGCGCCGGTTGATATAAATGAAAAACCGGCATCACGCGCGCAAGCCATCTTCAACGCATCCACTTCTTCCGAAGGTTTCGACCCGAACGAACTTGAGTTTTCATTTGAAGATGGAGCCGAGCCTGCTCCACAGGCAAAACAAATCAGCAGAGAATCCAACCCCGCCCGCCCACTGCCGCCCCGCCGCAAAAATGCGCCAGCGAAAAAGAAGAACTTTGGTCTGACAAATAAACAACTTATCCTGTTGATAGGCATGTTCGTGGTCGAATGCTGTGTTGTCATTGGGTTTGCTGCTTTATACCTATTAAATCAATAACTCACATTGAACAATCTATTTCTATCCATCATCATACCGGCTCATAATGAAGAGAGCCGCCTGCCTCGAACGTTGGGGAGAATATTTGATTTTCTCAAAGACCAACCCTATTCGTATGAGGTACTTATCATTGAGAACGGAAGTTCCGACCGCACCCTTTCACTCTCAAAAGAGTTTGCCCAGCAACACACGGGCTTCATTGTGCATCAGGAGCAGCAGCCCGGCAAAGGAAATGCCGTGCGGCAAGGTATGTTGATGGCAAAAGGCCAGTATCGTTTTATATGCGATGCAGACCTTTCCATGCCCATCGAAGAGATCCAAAAATTCATTCCTCCAACGCTAACAGATTTCGATGTTGCAATCGGTTCACGAGAAGCGCCCGGAGCCATTCGCTACAATGAACCATCCTACCGGCATTTGGGCGGGCGGGCCATCAACCTTGCCATTCGATTCCTTATTTTGCCAGGGCTGAACGACACTCAATGCGGCTTCAAATGTTTCAGCGCAGAAGCCGCCCAAAGTATCTTCAGCCAGCAAACATTAATGGGCTGGTCCTTCGATATCGAAAATCTTTACATCGCGCGGCGAAAAAAATTACGCATTGAAGAAATACCCATCCAATGGTATTACGACCCGGATAGCAAAGTAAGCGCCATCCGTGATGCCTTACGAATGCTCGGCGATATTTTCCGCATCCACATCAATTCCATGCGCGGCAAATATGATCTCCACACCTGATCTATCTTTTGAACAGGAACTCTGGCCCAGCCACCCACACATTGCAGGATTAGACGAAGCAGGACGCGGCGCCCTGGCGGGACCCGTCTGTGTGGGAGCAGTGATCCTGCCGAACGATGATCCGCATCTTTCCCAAACCTTGAGCGGGGCACGTGACTCCAAGCAGTTGACTCCCCGTAAGCGTTTCGAACTCGCCCCCCTCATCAAAGAGACTGCCCTCACCTGGGGACTTGGCTTCGCTTCAGCAGAAGAAATTGACGAACTGGGCATTGTCCCTGCCACCCGTCTCGCTGCCAGCCGCGCCATCGAAATGCTCACAACCTTCCCCAATTACCTACTGACAGATTTCCGCCTCGAACTCCCCGAACTGGATATTTCACAAACCGCGCTCGTCAAAGGAGATCAACGCTCCTTGAGCATTGCCAGCGCATCTATTCTTGCAAAAACAGCACGCGACGAGAAAATGGCAGAAATTGATTCAACATATCCAGCATATGGGTTTTCACAGCACAAAGGTTACGGCACAAGCCTGCATTGCAAACATATCTTTCAAATGGGTCACTCCCCCATTCATCGAAAAACATTCCAGATAAAAAAAAGCGGACGTTGGTGACGTCCGCTTTTTGGAATTTACTTTTTCAAAAACCCGCCGCCCGAAAGTTTACTTTCAGGCCTGCCAGAACGCCACGCATAATACCCCAGCCCGGCCCCGCCTAAAAGAAATAGTGCGCCAAAAATACCGAGGATCGTAGATCTGCCACTGCCATTATTACTGGTCTCCTCCGCAGCAGCAGGGTCAACAACCACATCTTTGGACTGAATCCCAAAATCCACAAATGCAAGGTCGCCTGCATTTACATCGAGTGAATAGTTCAACTCCATGGTCGGGTTGTAATTATCGGGAATACCCACGGTGATGTTGTAATTTCCCTCAGGAATATCTGAAAAACAAATTCCCTGATACACCGTAGGATCAGCAGGAATGACAGTATTCAAAGCAGCGGAGTACTTGCCATTGTTCTCGGTCAAACTGACCGCCCCCCCAGCCACAGCAGGTTCGATCTCTTCGCGAAGCGCGTTGCCGTTAACATCGTCAAACAGCAAAACGCACACTTCAGTAGTACCAGATAAAGGCGTAGGAGTGACCGTAGGTGTCCCAGGTGTGACAGGCGCTCCAGGCGTAGGAGTCAAGACCACAGAGACAATGCCCACCAACAATTCCTGTCCTTCTACAAGCGTACAATTTTCATCCAGTTTGGAATTCAACTGGCGAAGCGTCTCCACAGTGATATTGTTCAAAGCCGCAACGCGAAAACATCCATCACCAGGCTGGACAATATAGATGATGCGTCCATCTGCGCCCGGGGTTGCAGTAGAGAAAGCCTGTTGCAAACTTGGAGCTGCATTTGCAGGCAGCCACAGACCAAGTAGAAGCAGGCTGACCAGAGTAAGTAAAATAAAAAAGCGCTTTGGATTCATTTGGAAAATTATATCAGATTCGATTTGGCATACAAATTGTGAATTTCAGTATAAAATAATGACCGAAACACTTTAGCAGTAATAAACAAATAAAATTTGTAAATAGGAGCACAATGTTGCGTTTTCTATTAAGACGCCTGGTATTAATTCCCGTCATTTTAGTAGCGGCAAATTTTTTTGGGTTCTATTTTGCATTCTCCATTGCTCCGATCGTTTCCACCAGTAACCCTTATGCTCAGGGGAATTTAGAAGTCCCCCCTGTTCTTCCGGAATATTTGAACTACATATCTCAGGTGGTACAGGGAAATTTTGGAACCACCTTCAATGGCGAAAACGTCACCGAAGCGATTGCTCGTGTTTCGGTTTCCAGCCTGGGGTTGATCGGCATTTCCCTTGGCATTAGCATTCTGCTCGGCATTCTTCTGGGCAGGCTAGCGGTACGCCGCAATCGTGTGGGAGTTTCCACTTGGTTAACGTTCACCTCCACCATTGGGTTGGCTCTCCCAAGTTTTTATGTTGCCACCCTGCTCATTGCACTGTTCCTGTTCATCTTTCTCTATGCAACCACTGGCAACACCTCGATCATCCCGTTTCAAGGCTTCGGTTGGGATGCGCATCTCATCCTTCCTGTCCTCGCGTTGACATTTCAGCCCACGGTCAAGATCGCCCAAGTGACTGGCGGCCTGCTCTCTGAAGAATTAGAAAAGCAATACGTCACAGCATCCTTGAGTTTTGGACATTCCTTTAAAAGTCTGAAAAACAAATTTGCCTTCCGCAGCATACTTGCCCCCATCCTATTGACCATTGCCTCTTCCCTGCGGCTCATGCTTGCTGAGTTGATCATCATCGAAAGATTATTCAACTGGCCCGGCCTTGGAAGGTTGATCGCATCCGCATTAAATATTAGAGCACAATCGCAGGATGTGCTATCCCCTCCGCTGTTCGCCGCTTTATTAACTGTGCTGGTCGGTCTCTTCCTTTTCATTGACCTGTTCGCCACCACCCTCTCCCGCATCATAGACCCGCGCCTGCGCGTTGAAACAGAAACAACTTTGGTCTCAAAATGATCAATTTATTTAATATTCCCGCCCTGCAAAAGAAGCTGAAGAAACTTAATTGGTATCTGGTCTTCGGTGGAATTTTCGTCGCCCTAATCACCTTCATTGCAGTCTTCGGCCCAAACTTCGCGCCGCACGACCCAATGAAAGAAAACTACTCCCTAAAAGTAGATGGATTGATTCGCACACCGCCGTACAAGATGTTCGATGTCCCAGGATACATCCTCGGCACCGACCGCTTCGGGCGTGACCTGTTCAGCCGCCTGCTCTTTGCAGTTCGCCCCACCATGATCATGGTTCTGTCCGTCGCTGGCGTGCGCTTGCTTCTCGGCATTGTGCTAGGCATGGCAACCGGCTGGCTTGAGGGACGCAAAGGCCGCTTCCTCGAATCTCTGCTTTCCACCACCCTGTCTATTCCTGTTCTCATTGCCGCCATCTTCGGTATTTACATGGTCGGCATTGAAAAGGGATTGTGGGCATTCATCGTCGGCTTGGGATTAACCGGCTGGGCAGAAACAGCCCGCGTCGTCAGCGAACAGACGCGCGCAATTAAAAATCAAACCTTCGTCGAAGCCGCGCGTGCAATGGGCGCATCCGACCGACGCGTGCTTTACATCCACGTATTACGCCAGATCATGTCCATGTTGTGGATGCTGTTCGCCTTCGAGATCAGTTCCACACTGCTTGTCTCTGCTGAATTGGGCTTCCTCGGCTATTACATCGGCGGCGGAGTCTGGATCGAAATATTCGACTTCGTATCTGTCAACGTGGAAAGCCTGCCCGAACTCGGACAAATGCTCGCTTCATCGCTGGTCAAAATTTCCGACCCCACCGTTCTCATCGTAGTCGGCAGTGTCGTCTGCATGGGCGTGCTTGGATTCAACTTACTTGGCGAAGGCTTGCGCCGACAAATGAGCCAGGAAAATATGCGCAGCGGCAACCGCATTGCCTTGCTCATCGAAGAATGGCTTGACACCCGCATCTTTCGTCCTGCTTCGATCTGGGTCGAAGAACATCCACGCCTCACATGGTCAATTGGCAGCTTGCTCTTCTTCGCATTCAGCGGATGGATCATCTACAAGACTGTTTACATCCCACCCATCGTCAACGAAGTAACCCAGCTTGAAACTTCCGGCGAACATTTATGGTCAAGCGAAAGGCACGATTCATACGGCACACTGCACGTAGACTTCAGCCTCGAAACCCAGCCACAACTTCTTTGGAATGTCCCCGTCCCCGGCGGCCCTGTCGGCAGACCAGCCGTCACAAAAGATGGCACGATCATCATCGGCGCGGCAGGCAAAGCTGCACTTGCCATCGACCCAAATGGAAACATCCTCTGGCAAACACAAATTGAACAAGTCCCTGTCGGCTCGCCAGCATTGGACACGAATGGAAACATCTACCTCTCCGATGACAAAGGCGGCGTCACCGCCATTGACCCGAATGGAACACTCCTCTGGCGCTCACAAGTTTCCAAAGGACGCAACGCCACCTCCGGCCCCATCATCGACTCAAACGGAAATATTTACATCACCGTAGTCGAAGATCTGTACGCGCTCAACGCACAAGGCGAAGTCCTCTGGAAAGCCTTCGCCGCAGACGCCTACCTTGAAGAACCTCCGCGCCTCAGCCCCGATGGATCCATGTTGTATTTGAAAAACTCCGTTTTCAATGCCGCAACAGGCGAGCGCATCGAAGCGCCCATTGGCTCACCCGACCAATACATCTTTTTAGACCCCGCCTACTTCAGCGGCGCAGATGGAAAAAGTTATTATCGTCTCGGTCACGAGATCATTGGCTGGCAATTGAACGGTAACGAAGTCCAAACCGAACCCGGCCTCACATGGGATTACGCCGCAGATGTTCTATTCACCCCATTCGAGCAGGGCGTCACCCCCAACAAACTCAATTGGATGTTCTACTCCACCTCGTGGACAGACTCGCGCCTCGTTTGGATCGACAGCCAAAACCGCCTCATCGGCAACTACCGCCTTCCCCACCCCAACGGCAAACTCCTCGCACTCGGCGCAAAAGACGAAGCCTACCTGTGCGGAGCAAACGGCGCAAAAGTTTTCTGCGTCAACATCGCACCCGGCGCCGAAACCGCCGCATGGCAAATAGACCTCACCTCACGCGCTCTCGTCAACGGCGGCGTCATCATCCCCGGCCGCATGTACATCAACCTCGACAAAGACGGCCTCTACGCATTTGGAACCAACGAAACAGGAGCCCCATGAAAACATTGATTAAGAATGGAACATTGATCACCGCTTCAGAGACCTTCAAGTCTGATATTTTGATAGAGGATGAAAAGATCACCCGCATCGGACTTAATCTGGAAGCTGATTCTGACCATCAAGTGGATGCCACCGGCAAGCTGATTCTCCCCGGCGGCGTAGACCCGCATGTCCATCTGGATTTGCCCATGTTCGACACCGTCTCGTCCGACGACCATTACACCGGTCACAAAGCCGCAGCCTTCGGCGGCACAACCACCGCAATGGATTTTGTCGTCCTCGAAAATGAAGGCTTCGACCACTCCGTAGACCTGTGGATGAAGAAAGCCGAGAAAGCCGCCATCGACTACTCCTTCCACATGAACCTCACCCACTTCGATGACAAGATCGCCGCAGCCATTCCATCCCTCATGGACATGGGTATTCAAACCCTCAAAGTCTTCACCGCCTACAATGGACGGTTACGCCTCGACGATGGCAGCATCTTCAAAGCCATGCAGATCGCCAAAGACAACGGCATGCTCGTCATGGCTCATTGCGAAAACGGCGATGTGGTGGATACCCTCGTCCAACAGGCGCTGGCAAATGGTCACACCGACCCTATTTGGCACGCATGGACAAGACCAGGCTGGGGCGCAGTAGATGCCACTTTACGAGTAGCAGGCATGGCCGCAGATGCAGATGCGTCGGCTTACATCGTCCACATGAACATGGGCGGCGAAGTCGATATGCTCAAATATGCCCGCGAGCGCGGAGTCAAAGTGATGGGCGAAACCTGCCCGCAATATCTATTCTTCACCGAAGATGACCTGCAAAAAGAAGACGGCGCGAAATGGATCTGCTCGCCCCCCATGCGCACCGAAGTGGACAATATCCGTCTGTGGCAGGGATTGCAC
>CAZHOX010000146.1:5342-7836 GCA_964534345.1 uncultured Anaerolinea sp. | reverse complement strand
CTCACCTCACCCGGCTTCCGAGTCTGGTAATTTGAAACACAAAGGAGACAGTCACTCCCCGCGTGACTGTCTCCTTTCTTCTTTTTATTCTCTTTTTTTATTTCGCAACCTTTAGTATTTGCCATTATTTTATTAGTTTTTGTTCTCGCGAAATTACCTGTAAACATTCTGACAAGCAAATGACCACATCCCCCGCAAAAAAACAACTGTCTGAATCCCTGTCTGAACGCAACCCCAGCGTGGACTGGAACACGCGCCTCAATCCCCCAAGCCGACGCCTGCTCAACTTCTTCGAGAGCATTTCCCTGCGCCTCGAAGCCCCCATCAACTGGCTGGTCAACGACCCGCGTTTCAACCCGCTCTACCATACAGGCACGATCACCATCTTCCTGCTCATCGTCATCCTGCTGACGGGTATCTACCTGACCATGTTCTACCCGTTCGGGTTCACCTTCTCCTACCTGGCAGTATCCAAGATCGAAGCCAACTTCATTGGGCGGGTCATCCGCGCCATGCACCGCTACGCATCCGATGCGGCGGTCATTTTTGCACTCCTGCATGGATGGCGTACCTTCTTTCAGGATCGCTTTCGTGGGCCGCGCTGGCTGGCGTGGGTCACTGGCGTGGGTATGGCAGTGGTGGTCTGGGCCATTGGCATCACAGGCTACTGGCTGATCTGGGACAACCGCGCACAGTTGCTAAATCAAAGTCTGTTCAAAGTTCTTGGCAGCTTCAAAAGCGGACAAGCCTTCATTGTAGATTTCATTGTCGGCGATGCAGCAGGCACCGGCTGGGTATTCATGATGATCGTCATCGTGTTGCACCTCGGTCTCTCTGCGCTTGTCGGCTACTTCCTCTGGCTGCACCTCAAACGCATGAGCCGCGCAAAATGGCTGCCCCCCAAATATTGGATGGTCATCTCCGTTTTCGTGCTTCTGCTTTCCGCAGCCCTCTTCCCTCTCGGTATGCTGCCGCCTCTCAACGCCACACAGCTTCCCGGGCAAACACCCATTGACTTATTCTATTTATTCTATTTACCCACCTTCCTGCGCGGGCCACAGGCGCTCTTTTGGAGTGTCTTGTTATTCATTGTAGGCATAGTCACTGCCCTGCCGTGGATCATGCCTCGCGCAAAAAAACTTGAACCCATCAAAGTGGATCTAGCCAATTGTGACGGCTGTACCCTTTGTGAACGTGACTGCCCCTACCTTGCCATCAAAATGATTCCCCGTACCGATGGCGCACGCCCCAAATTCCAAGCCGAGATCGACCCCAAACTCTGCGTCTCCTGCGGCGTGTGTATTGGAAGCTGCCCAGATAACGCGCTCACCTTTGGAGACATTCCGCTCAACCCGCTCTGGAAAACCACCCTCAGCGAAGTTGCGGAAAAGAAAGTTGTAAAAGTTGTTTTCACATGTGAACGCCACGCCATGCACGGCGTTGGAAAACATTTTGAAGATCCAAATACGCACATCGTTCCTCTCACCTGCATCGCGATGGCAAACCCCAACCTTGCCGCACAAGCCCTCGAAGCAGGCGCAAGCGATGTGCAATTCATTGGCTGTCCGCCGGAAGATTGTGCCAACCGCGAAGGCAACACCTGGCTGAATGACCGTGTCTCAGGCGAACGTCTTCCCAAACTCAAGCAGAACTTTATTCCGCTGATTCACACTGCCTGGGTTGCGCCCACTGATTTTGGCAAGGCAATCAACTCACAGATTAAGGCTGAAGCGAACACATTCACATTCACGCCAAACAAATCACATCTGCGTTTTGTTATTCCCCTGCTTGGCGTGATGGCAGTTGTCACAGCATTTCAAATTTGGCTGAGTGATTGGCCGACAAAATTCTTCGTGGATGAGCAGGCCACCGTAGCGATTCAGATGACTCACCACAGCGGATATGCCATTCACGACGTAACGCCTCTCCCCCCGCTCGAGCCTGATCTTACTCAACCAATTCGCATTACGCTGGAAGTGGATCACGAGCTTGTCTTCGACGAAACCTATACCGCCACCGACAATCACATCAATCAGGGCGCACGCATCTTCGAGCAAATTCAATTGCCGGTTGGCAAGCATCACATCACCGTCAAAATGTATGACAGGCCCGACCCCAGTTTTGAGCAGGTGTTGTTTGACCATACGGTCACCCTTGAACCGCGCCAATCGTTGACTATCAACTTCAGAGATATGCACATCCCCGACCCGAAAGCAGGCGAACAGCTTTATTACGAAACTGCTTCAGGGGTGAATGCAGGCTGCCGTATTTGCCATTCCCTTGAAAAAGACGAGAGAATCATCGGCCCATCTTTTTATGGGATTGCAGACCGCGCAAAAGATCGCATTCCCGGCCTGACAGCCGAAGAATACCTGCATCAGTCCATTGTTGACCCGAATGCCTATGTTGTCTCTGGCTATCCCGCAGGACAGATGATTCAAAACTTTGGCACGATACTCACCGAAGAACAGATCAACGACCTGATCGCATTTCT
>CAZHOX010000146.1:0-5242 GCA_964534345.1 uncultured Anaerolinea sp. | reverse complement strand
GAGGAAATATGAAACGAATTAGCATCCTACTTTTAATAATGGCAATTAGCCTCACCGCATGTGCTCGCAACAAACCCGGCCCGCTTGGCGCTGATGCCGCCGCAGACAACCTTCCAAACATTGTTGGTTCCTATGCTCTGAATGCCACCGACCCAACCGGTGAAGAATATGGCGGAACGCTTACCATTACACAAGGTTCGCAGCCTAATGAATACAAATTTCAATGGCTCATCTCCGGCGGCATTCAGGAAGGAGCAGGCACTCTCGAAGGCAACAAATTGATCTTCACCTGGAATAGCCTCGCCGGAACCGACCAGGAGGTCTCTGGCGTAGGAGAATACACCATCACCGTGGATGGACAGCTTTACGGCACCCGCACCATTGATGGAGTAGAAACACCCGGCGCTGAAACAGCATACCCAAACCCAAAATAAGCAACTTTTCACCTTCGCCGCCAGAATCAAAAAATCTGGCGGTTTTTCATCCCTTTACAAGTGAAATTTCTAGGTTACAATCGTCATTTATAATTTATGACATTCCGCAGATTACTTTACACAGCGAAATTCATAAAATAGACCTATCTTTTACCAACAAAGTCCAATTCAATACGAGCTTTTAGCCTAATACTGAGAGATGACCATCCCCTTATCATTGGATGGCATCGTGAACTCCATATCAAACAACGGATGGAATTATTCACCATGTCTCGCTGGCAAACTGTCTGCACCTGTCACCACATGCTCTTCATTGAAGGCATCTGTTTTTGTGCGCAGACAAAAGACAGCATCTCCCCTCGTTCAAAAAACAGGTAACGATTTACCAACTCTCGTTATCTGTTTTTATTTTAAGCTTCCAAGGAGGAAGGTACTATGGCAAAAGTTGTAGTGATAGGGGCGGGTTTCGCAGGGCATACTGCGGCGCTGTATTTGGGGAGTCGGATCGGGAAAAAGCATGAGATCACCGTCATCAGCAATCGTGATGTATTCGGCTATGTCCCATCATGGGTGTGGGTTGGCGTCGGCCACATGAAACCCGAAAAAACCGTATTCAAACTCAAACCCGTGTACGACAAAATGAATGTCAAATTCGTCCATGCCGCCGCCAAAGAAATTCACCCAGATGAAGGCGATCAATACGTGCTGGGCGAAGAAGTTGGTTCAGGCAAAGAAGTACGGTTAGACTATGATTACCTCATCGTAGCCCCCGGCCCACTGCTCAATTTTGCAGGCACCCCAGGCCTTGGCCCAGAAAACGGCTTCACCCACTCCATCTGCTCCCTTCCTCATGCCATCAAAACGCGGGATGCCTACACAGCCTTGTGCGACCGCATGAAAAAAGGCGAGAATGTAAAAATTGTTATAGGCACAGGCCACCCGGGCGCAACCTGTCAGGGTGCGGCATTTGAATACATCGTCAATGTTCACAAGGACCTCGTCAAAAAAGGCCTGCGCGACAAGGCAGATATCCTCTGGCTTTCCAACGAACCCGCCATGGGAGATTTCGGCGTAAACGGCGTGCAGATCAAACGCAACGGCCATGTGATGAAAAGCGAGGAATTCCTCACCTCCGTATTCAACGACCACGGCATCCGTTACCAGGTACAAACCGGCGTAACCAAAATTGAAGAAGGCAAGATCCACTGGCAAAATTACGAAGGCGAAGAAGGCACAACTGATTTCGACTTCTCCATGCTCATCCCGCAGTTCAAAGGCCAGCCCTTCAAATTTATTGACAAGAACGGCGAAGACATCACATCCAAAGTGACCAACCCTGCCGGCTTCGTTCTTGTGGATGGGAAATACGGTCTTCCCTACCCCGAGCTTGCTCAAACACCTGACGCATGGCCATCCCGATATCAGAATCCCACTTACAAAAACATGTTCGCGGCAGGCATTGCCTTCGCACCTCCGGGACCAATCTCCAAACCATTCACCAACAAGAACAGCCTGCTCATTGCTCCTGCCCCACCACGCACTGGTATGGTCAGCGGCGTGATCGGACGTGTAGTCGCACTCAACATTGCCGACCTCATTGAAAAAGGTGAAATGACTCACAGCGAACCCATGACCGAAATGGTAGCCGCCTGCATCGCCAGCATGGGAGACTCACTCTGGGATGGCAACGCTGTCACCATTGTGATGCGCCCAGTAGTGCCAGACCGCAAAAAATACCAAAACGAATTCGGGCGCGACTTGTTCACCTCTCACCTTGAAATGGGAGTCAGCGGCGCATGGATGAAGTTCATGCTCCATCACACCTTCATTTGGAAGTTCAAAGCCCGCCCCGGCTGGACGATCATCCCCGAATAGGAGACCAACATGCAAACCTCACAAGAATTCTCAAAAGCCGAAAAGTTTTGGATGAACTTCAAGCTTTATCAGTTGTGGCGATTCATAGTTCTGAACTTAAAGATTCTAGCTGCTGTGTATCAAAGTAAACGCTCATAATCTCATTTTCTAAATCACAAAAACAGAAGCGGAATATTCTGCTTCTGTTTTTGTTTACTTGTTTCGTAAATGATTTTAGATTTCATCTCATTTGTCATAAATAATTATTACTTTTTTCCATTGTCACAGATTAATGAATTTGTTATAAATAGTTATATATAACGAAAAATAACAAAATATAACATGTTCCGAGTTAACCGCCAAACTGATTATGCTATTCGAATGCTTCTATCCCTTGCAAAACGAGAGGTAGGAATTCGCGCTTCCACAACAGAAATTCAAAAAGAAATGGTAATTCCCCATTCCTTTGCTCAACGCGTAGTTGCAAATTTAGCTCGTGGTTCCTTTATCCTAACTTATCCAGGTCGAGATGGTGGAATGACACTTGCTCGACCTGCCCGCGAAATCAATTTGCGTCAACTATTAGAACACTTTGAAACCCACTTATTTGTTTCCGAGTGCAATAGTACAGAGGGTATATGCCCAATAGGCGCTAATTGTCCTATCTGTTCGCAGTGGGAAAAACTACACAAAATTATGGCCGAAGAACTGGAACAGATCAACTTTGAATATTTAGCAAATAGCTCAAAGCAAGTCCCCATAATAAGTTTATCTTCTGGAAAAACCCTGGAATTTTTGTAATAAATAATTTACGTAAACTAATTTTTATATTACATCAGTCTTTCTTATTTATGACAATATGCACATTACAAGACAGCAATCAATCTTTACAATACTAGTAATCGTTTACTATTTTGGTAATATTTACTTCCTATTTTGGAGTTAAATATTCCAAATCTTTTTTTGGAGAAAATCTATGGATCCAATCACTCTTTCGCGGTGGCAATTCGGTCTCACAACCGTCTACCACTTCCTCTTTGTCCCCCTCACCCTGGGTCTTTCCTGGTTCGTTGCGTATTTCCAAACGCGCTACTACCAGACCCGTGATGAGGAATACCGCAAGATGACCAAGTTCTGGGGAAAGCTTTTCCTCATCAATTTTGCCATCGGCGTGGTCACCGGCATCGTGCAGGAATTCCAGTTCGGTATGAACTGGTCAGAATATTCGCGCTTCGTCGGTGATATTTTCGGCGCTCCCCTCGCAGTGGAAGCGCTCATGGCATTCTTCCTCGAATCCACCTTCCTCGGTGTGTGGGTTTTCGGGGAAGGCAAAGTGCCTGAGAAAGTTCACAACGCCGCCATCTGGCTTGCCGCCATTGGCTCGAACCTCTCAGCCTTGTGGATTCTTCTCGCCAACGGCTGGATGCAGCACCCTGTCGGGTACATCATCAACGAAGCCAATGGCCGCGCTGAACTGGTCGATTTCTTCGCCCTCATCACCAACCCCAAAGGCTGGATCTTCTTCTGGCACACCATTTCCGCTGGTCTAACGACCGCCAGCTTCCTCATCCTTGGTGTGAGTGCATATCACCTCGTCCGCAAGCAGAACGTGGATATTTTCAAGCGCTCATTCCAGGCTGCCACCATCGTCGGCTTGATCGCCAGCACGCTGGTATTCTTTGGAGGGCACACCAACGGACAGTACATGTTCGAGACTCAACCGATGAAATTCTCCTCGATTGAAGCGCACTGGGAAACCTCACAACCCGCCGACTTCTCCATCCTCACCATCGGCGATCTGACCGGTAAGCGCGAAGTATGGTCATTCCGCACCAGCCAGATCGGCATCCCCGGCGTACTAAGTTTCCTTGCCTGTAACAATTTCGACTGCGAAGTGCGAGGCGTGAACGACATCCAAGCTGAATATGAAGCCACCTACGGACCTGGTGACTACATCCCACTGATGGTCGTCACCTATTGGACATTCCGCTTCATGATGGCGATCGGCTTATTCATGATATTGTTGACCTTCCTCTTCCTGCTTGCCTTGCGTGGCAAATACGAAAATGCCAAGTGGATGAAGTGGGTTCCCTGGGTCATTGTTCTGCCCTACATTGCCAACGCCAGCGGATGGATACTAACCGAAATGGGACGCCAGCCGTGGATCGTGCAAGGTTTGCTCAAAGTGCAGGATGCGGTCTCACCGAATCTCACCACTGTAGACTTGCTCATTTCCCTGATAGGTTATGTCGTTGTGTACGGCACGCTTGCTGGCGCAATGGTCTACTTGATGCGCAAATACGCCATCGCCGGACCCGACGCCGCCATGCACGAATCCGTTGATGTCGCTCCCGCCCGTGTCGGCGCGGATGACTAGGAGTACCCCATGTCTTACGAATTTCTTCAAATCCTCTGGTTCATTCTGATCGCCGTTCTTTGGATCGGCTTCCACTTCCTCGAAGGCTTCGACTTCGGCGTAGGCATGTTGCTGCCCTTCCTTGGTAAAAAAGACGAAGAACGCCGTGCCATCATCAACTCCATCGGCTCGGTCTGGGATGGTAACGAAGTCTGGCTGCTCACCGCAGGCGGAGCGACCTTCGCCGCCTTCCCCCACTGGTATGCCACCATGTTCAGCGGTTTCTATCTTGCGCTGTTCCTCCTACTCGTCGGCTTGATCCTGCGCGGCATCGCCTTTGAATACCGCTCCAAAGATGCCAGCCCCAAGTGGCGCAACACCTTCGACTGGATGATCGCCATTGGCTCCTTCCTCGCTTCGGTATTGCTTGGCGCTGCCTTTGCCAACCTTGCACGCGGTGTACCGATTGACGAGAACATGATGTTCACGGGCAACCTCTTCACCCTGCTCAACCCCTACGGTTTGCTCGGCGGCGTGACCACTACCGCGATCTTCCTTCTGCACGGCGCAAACTTCCTCGGTCTCAAACTCGAAGGCG
>CAZHOX010000145.1:1379-7839 GCA_964534345.1 uncultured Anaerolinea sp. | reverse complement strand
CAACGGATAATCCAGCCGTAGGATAGTCAATAAAGTTCATGGGTCGTCTGGGAGAAGCTGAAAAGCCCAGACGACCCATCTTCACGAAGATCACTCATGGAAAATTCAATGTCAAAACGCTTTCTCGTCCCTCTATTCTTATTTGCCATCTTTTTTATTGGCATGGCTATCGTCCAATTTGCCACACCCGATATGCCCGATAATGACGGCTTCTACCATATAAAGCTGGCATGGCTAATGCGGACAGAAGGCTTGAAACCCGATTTTCCCTGGCTGCCATTGAGTATTCTAAACGAAGCAGAATTTTACGATCACCACTTTCTTTTTCATGTTGCGCTCATCCCCTTCACATTCGGAAATTTACGGCTGGGCGCAAAATGGGCTGCTGTATTTTTTTCAGCCATTTCTTTTTTAGCCATCTGGTATTTGTTTCACCGCCAAAAAGTGTCCTTCTCCTGGCTGTGGGCGCTGGCCCTGTTGGGAATTTCAGATGCCTTCCTCTATCGTATGTCCATCACCCGCGCTCAATCCCTTTCCCTCGCTGTATTGGCTCTTGGGCTGGCATGGATATTGGAAGGAAAATACAAACACCTCGCAGTGCTCTCGTTTTTATACGTCTGGTTCTATGATGCCTTCCCATTGATCATCGCAATTGCAGGTCTGCACTTCCTTGCCATCTTGTTGATGGAGCGCAGGCTCGAGTTTCGCCCACTCCTCTGGGCAGGTATTGGAATCGTCGCAGGCCTCATCATCAACCCATATTTCCCGAATAACCTGATCTTCACCTGGCACCACCTTTTACCAAAATTGACAGATGCAACTTCAGTAAGCGTCGGCAACGAGTGGTACCCGTATGACACAGATCAACTACTAAAAAACTCACTGCCCGCCTTGATCGCATTTGTCAGCGGCACATTTGCACTTGGACTTTCCGGCCGCAAAATGGATGTCCGAACCACCACCTCTTTTTTGATCGCTCTTTTATTTGGATTGATGCTATTCAAAGCGCGCCGCTTCGTGGAATATTTTCCACCCTTCGCACTGATCTTTGCTGCATTCACCTGGTCGCCTCTTTTTGCGGACCGTCAGCCTGCCTCCTCATCTTTGAAATTCTCCACGCTGATACAAACGAACCTCACCGCAATTCTATTAATGCTCGCTGTCTTTGCAGGAATAATCAAAACCATTCCAGCTACTCAGCGCCAGATCGCAGATTCAAAACCTTATGACCTGTATGGCGGAGCATCCCTTTGGCTCATGCAAAATAGCTCGGCAGGAGAACGCGTTTTCCAAACCGATTGGGACGACTTCCCTCGCTTGTTTTTCTACAATACCCACAACACATACCTGGCAGGTCTCGACCCTACATATTTACAACTCTACGATAGTGACTTGTATGACCAGTGGGTAGGGATCACCCGCGGTAACATTGAAAAGCCATCCCGACTGATCTCTGAACAATTCGCTGCCCGTTTTGTCCTCACAGACCTCGACCATAAAAGTTTCCTGCGCGAAGCCGCCAATGACCCAGGCATGGTTGAAGTCTATCGAGATGGACAGGCGGTGATATTTGAAGTTTTGGAACCGTGATAATATATTGTGGATATAACTTGGAATGACAAATTATGAAACACGGATGTCAATGAAACTAATGTCTATAGCGGATGGGAAACAAGAAATAACGACCCTGCGCCAGATCGACTCAAAAACGATTGGCGCAATATACGACCAATATTTCTCCGAGGTCTATCGGTACGTGATGTATCGCATCGGTGACCAGACCCTTGCAGAAGATATTGCCAGTGATGTATTTATTCGCCTATTGGAAGCGGTCAAAGACGGGCGCGCTCCCCAGACCAACCTCAAAGGCTGGCTCATCGGTACAGCTTCCCATGTAGTAGCCGATCATTTGCGAAAAAAATACCGCCGTCCTGAAGAAGAGGTCACCGACTCACTGCCAGACCTTCAGCCCGGCCCCGCTTCTGAAGTGGATCAACGTGAACAAAACCGCGCCGTACAAAGCGCGTACACACAATTGACCCCTGACCAACAAAATGTACTGGCTCTTCGGTTTGGGCAGGGATATTCTCTCGAGGAGACCGCAGAATTCATGAACAAAAATGTCAATGCGGTTAAGGCTCTCCAGTTCCGTGCGCTGGCTGCTCTTCAGCGCGAGCTAGGCGAGGTGGATTATGAATAATATATTTGATGTTCTAGAAATTTGCTTGCAGGAAATTGAGAACGGCGTGGATATGGAAACCGTCCTTGCTCGTTATCCTAACCTTGCAGGTGAACTACGCCCCATTCTTGAAACCTCCATGAAGGCACGTACCATGTCTAATGTGGAGCCTTCACCAGAAGCCATTCGCCGTGGACGCGCTCGCGTAATGCAGCGCGCCGCGGAAATGCGCGAATCTCAAGTTGCACCGCGTAGACGTGTCATCCCTGCCTTCCAACGGCTGGCGCTTTCCTTTTCATTGGCTGCCTTTCTTCTTCTCAGCAGCACGGGCCTGCTTAGTGCATCTGCTTCTGCCTTGCCAGGAGAAAATTTATACCCCGTCAAACGCACCTGGGAAGGGGTGCGCCTTCTTCTGATATTTGATCAGCAAGCTCGCGCCTTATTGGAAGACCAGTTTGAATATGAGCGACTCCATGAAGTCAATGAACTGCTTACTGAAGGTCGTGATGAAACGATTCAATTTGCAGGCGTGTTCATGCAAGTTAATGGCGTCTCATACGTTTCAGGAGTTCCGGTTACTCTTCCTGCTAATATGCAATTGCCAGCAAATGGCGCCCCAGTAGTTCTTGCAGGGCAGACCAATGCTCAGGGAATAGTTCAGATAGCCAGCTTGGAATTACTTCCGGATGGCTCAGTGGTGCCGGTTGGTAACCCAGTTGCTATGGAAGTGGAATCCAATGAAAATTCCAATGATTCAAATGACAATCCCGAACCAACGGTGTCCGCTCCACAGAATTACGCCATGGAAGGGACGCTGCAATCAATTTCGTCCTCTACCTTATTGGTCAATGATCTGACGGTTTACCTCGATAATGCTTCGGTCAAAGGCGAATTGTGTGTAGGCTCACGTGTCGAAGTGGAAGGCTACTTCCATGCGGATGGTCGATTTATTGTTACTAAAGTGGAAGCAAAAGGAACTTGTTCTACCGATGGTAATAATAATGGCAATTCAAACAGTAATTCAAATTCGGGTAATGACGATTCGAACAGTGGTAATGATAATGGCGATGATCATGGCAGCAACGACAATAATGATGACCAAGACAACGATAATGGAGATGATCATGGCGGTAACGACAATAACGATGATAGCGGCGGCGATGATAACAGCGGCGGCGGTGGAGGCAATAATAACGACGATTAATCATAAAAACTGCGAGGCAACCCTCGCAGTTTTTATTTCCCTTCAAATTAATTTGCCTTTTGGCATAAAATCGATTAAATTAACTACCTAGCACGCACGTTCTATACAAGTAAAGTTATGGAGAGAGCATCATGCCCGAATCTAATTTTTATCTTGGCCGCCTCGTCGATCCGAAAACAGCAAAGCCAACCACAACCCCCGTTGAATATGATCCCGCCGACCTGACCACACACGCCGTCGTCACAGGCATGACCGGCTCAGGCAAAACTGGCTTGTGCATTTCCCTGCTCGAAGAAGCAGCCTTGCAAGGCGTACCTGCCATCATCATCGACCCCAAAGGCGACCTCACCAACTTACTGTTACATTTCCCCGAACTTGCCCCGCAAGATTTCCAACCGTGGATCGAACCCGAAATGGCTCGCCGCGCAAGCAAAACCATCGAACAAGCCGCAGATGAAGCTGCCTCCGCATGGCGCGCAGGACTCAATGAGTGGGGCATAGGCCCAGACCGTTTGCAAGCCTTGAAGAACGCCGCGCAGTTTGCCATCTTCACCCCCGGTTCAGATGCGGGCATTCCCGTCAGTGTACTCTCTTCACTCGCCGCACCAGACCTTGATTGGGAAACTAACCGCGAATCTCTGCGAGAGCAAATTTCCAGCACCGTCACAGCCCTGCTTGGCTTGGTTGGCCTCAATGATCTCGACCCCATCCGTTCGCGTGAGCACATCCTGCTTTCCAATATTTTTGAATTCCATTGGAGCGAAGGCAACGACCTCGACCTCACCGAATTAATTCTGCAAACACAAACTCCGCCGTTCCCGAATCTCGGCGCATTCCCCGTGGATACATTCTTCCCTGCCAAAGACCGCATGGAATTGGCAATGTCACTCAACAACATCCTTGCCGCGCCCGCTTTTGAAACATGGCGCGAAGGTCAATCGCTCGATATCAAATCCCTGCTCTTCACCGAAGATGGCCGCCCGCGCCACAGCATTTTCTACCTTGCTCACCTCTCCGATGGCGAGCGCATGTTCTTCGTCACGTTACTCCTCTCCGCCGTCGAAACATGGATGCGCACCCAAAGCGGCTCCACCTCGCTGCGCGCCCTTCTCTACATGGATGAGATCTACGGCTATCTTCCGCCCACTGCCGTCCCGCCCTCAAAAGGCCCGCTCCTGCGCATGCTAAAACAAGCCCGCGCCTTCGGCCTCGGACTTTTGCTCGCCACCCAAAACCCCGTTGACATTGATTACAAAGCCCTCTCCAACACGGGCACATGGTTCATCGGCAAACTCCAAACTGAGCGCGACAAGAACCGCCTGCTCGACGGTCTCGAAAGCGCAGCCGGCGCTGGCCTTCCCCGCGCCGCAATGGATAAACTCATCTCTTCGCTTGGCAAACGCGTTTTCGTTTTGCACAACGTCCACGAAAAAGCGCCCGTCTTAATGCAAACCCGTTGGGTGATGAACTTCCTTGCCGGGCCTCTCACACGCAACCAGATTCCCGCCCTTAACGAACTTGCCAACGCTGGAGCAACGCTTCAAATGCCGCCCGTAGCTGCCTCTGCTTCGAGGATAGTGTCCAAGCCTCAGCCTTCGGTGGAAAGCCTGCAACCTGTCAGCGTTCAGTCATCAAGTAATCAGTCACCAGTGACTAGTGCGCCAGTTACCAATTACCAATCACCAATTACCAATCGTCAGTCATCAGTCGTCAATCGTCAATCAGATGGCAGCCTCACCAAACCGCCGCTCCCCGCAGGCATTCGAGAATATTATCTCCCGCAAAATTTCAGCCTGCCCGAAGCCTTCCAATCCGCAAGGCGTGCCATGCCCGCCCAAGCGATGATCCAAGGCGTGATGTATCGCCCTTCATTGCTCGCCGCCGCCCAAGTCCGCATCCTCGACCGCAAATACGGCGTGGACACGGAAACCACCCGCGCCGCTCTTGTCCCCGCATTGGATCGCCGCGGCATCGTCCGCTGGGATGAATTCACCTACGCTGGCCCTTCACTTGATAAAGTGGAGACCATGCCCGTCGCAGGCGCACGCTTCGGCACCATTGATGCACCCCTCAACGATTCAAAATTGATGACCGCCCTGCAAAAAGACTTCACCGATTGGGCGTTTAGAAATTCATCCGTAACTGCGCGCGCCAACACCGCTCTCAAAGTCTATGGTGGCCCGGATGTCAGCCAGGCTGAGTTCATGAAAGCCTGCGCCGACACCGCTCGCGATGCCTGCGACACAGAAATCGCCAAGAAGACGGCGGCCATTGAAAAGAAGATCAAGTCTCTTGAAGATAAACTTTTCCGCGAAGAGCGCGAGTTGCAGCAAGATCAGGCTGACCTGCAAAATCGAAATATTGAAACTGGCCTGAGCGGAGCGGAAGCGGTTGCTGGCTTGTTAGGTTTGGGCCGCAAGAAAAGTCTCTCCACATCAGTCTCGAAATTCCGCATGGCGCAAAACGCCAAAGAAGATGTGCGTGAATCAGAAGAAACCATTGCACAATTGAAAAAAGACCTTGCCATCCTTGAACGTCAACGTGAAGAAACTGCTTCCGAGATCAAAGATCGCTGGGGCCGTGTGGTCAACGAATCCACCGAAGTGACCATCAACCCGAAGAAGACGGATGTCTACGTCAATATCTTCGGCGTTGCTTGGATGCCGTATTATGTCATTCAAGCGGGCAATGAAACCGTGGAACTGCCCGCTTTTGGCGCAGAATAATGCTTCGTCATTGCGAGGAGCGATTTTGCTCTTTGCGACGAAGCAATCTTGCACGTAGTGTTTGAGATTGCTCACCGCACTGGCACGCGGCGCACACTTGCCCTGGCGGGCAGTGCCAGGGAGTGTCGTTGGATAGAGCTAAGCCCTCCTCGCAATAACGTAGGACAGTAATATAGTGACGACCTCGTGTCGTCACTATTCGTTAAAGGACAAAATCAATATGACGAGCATTTTCATTCTTTTACTTGCACTTGCTATTTGGGGAGCTGTACATTCATTTCTTGCTTCTCATTTGGCGAAAGACCTGTTTCCCCTCAAAGCAGGCAACAGTGACTTTTACCGCCTTGCTTA
>CAZHOX010000145.1:0-1279 GCA_964534345.1 uncultured Anaerolinea sp. | reverse complement strand
GTGGTGCGGCATCCGTTGTACACCTTCAGTTTGATGTACATTTGGCTTTCGCCCAGCGTGTCACAAAATTCACTGGTGTTTTACATCGGCGTGACTCTTTATGTTTTGATCGGCGCGTATTTTGAAGAACGCAAACTTTTGCGTGATTTTGGCGAAGCATACGCTGAGTACAAACAGAAAACTCCCATGTTGATCCCTGGATTGGTTTTGGGAAAGAAATAACCAACATTGCGTAGTAGCGACTTCAGTCGCTTTTTTGCGTACATGACGACTTTAGTCGTCACTACGTGTAAACCATTCAAGGTTATTCTGAATCGGGTGGAAAATTTACGGGGACGGCGTGGCAGGCGTCGGCGTGCGTGAAGCGGGGGGCGTGGATGTCGCTTGCGGAGTGAGAGTCATGAATCCATGTTGATAGTTCAGTTGGCTGATGTCCCATTTGCTTTGCATGTATGTGACGATGAAGTTGATCTCCCAGTTTGCAAGTGCGGGACTGAAAGCAGGCATGTGAATCGGCTTGTCGAGATTGCGTCCGTTTTTGATGATGTTGACGAGGTCTTGTTGAGAATATTGCCATGCGTTGCCTGTTCGGTCAAGCGGGGGAGGGAGGTGCGAGCCGTCTTGTAATTCAGTTTGCCAGGCAGGGTTGCCAGCCATATCCGCGCCGTGGCATTGGGCACAGTGATGCTGGTACAGCCATTCGCCGCCTTGCACATGTGCGGGTGCGAGAGTGACGGCGCATACCACGGGGGTGTAGGTTGGTCCAGCCAGAATTTGCGCGCTAATCGGCATTTCGTTTTTAAGCAGGTAGCGCAGGTCTGCGCTCATTTCGGTGGATGTGGTTTCGTGGGGAAACTTGAGAATGTTGTAACCGTTACGGTCAATGAGGATGGTGAAGGAGGTGTGGTCAACGGAGTAGCTGCCGTTCGCTTCAGGCTCATGGAGTTTGTATTTTACGCCGAATGCGGAAGTGATCAGGTCGATCTCTTCGCGTGTGCCTGTTGCGCCGATGAAATCGTCTTGAAAGAGTGTGACATATCTTCCAAGCGCTTCGGGCGTATCTCGGGCTGGGTCTACCGAAACGAAAATAGCCTGCACTTGAGCAGCCTCTTCGGGAGTTAATCCGCCGAGTGCCATTTTGATTTTTGCGAGCGAAGTGGGACAGACATCGGGGCAGGAGGTGTAGCCGAAATAAAGCAGAACGAGCTTGCCGCGATAATCATCCAAACGGATGGGGCCTGTATCTGCGCGCAGCATGATGGGTGGATTCTTTATCGGC
>CAZHOX010000144.1:4159-7873 GCA_964534345.1 uncultured Anaerolinea sp. | reverse complement strand
TCGTCAATGACGATAAATTTGAGGTTGGTGAAAAAGTCTGCCCAATTGGCGTGATGCGGAAGAATGCCCGTGTGCAGCATGTCGGGGTTGGACAAAATGATGCGGGCATTCTTGCGAATAGATGGGCGGTGGGCTTGCGGAGTGTCGCCGTCGTAAATAGCTGTTTGAAGGTTGGAAAGTTGGAACGTTGAAACCTTTAAACTTTCCAACGTGGTTAATTGATCTTGCGCAAGCGCTTTGGTCGGGAATAAATACAACGCGCGCGCTTCCGGGTTGTGAAGAATCGTTGCCAGCACAGGCAGGTTGTAGGAGAGAGTCTTTCCGCTGGCTGTGCCTGTGGCAAGGATGATGTTTTTGCCGGCGCGGGTTTGCGTCCATGCCGAGAGTTGATGGGAATAGAGCGAGTGAATGCCGCGGGTGGATAATGTCTCTCGAAGCGGATCAGGCAGATCGGTCGGGAGGGGATGCGTCTGTGCGGCGCGCGCGGGGGTTGTCCGCCAGGCGAAAAAGTTCGGTGCGGTGTCGGGGTCTTCCTTCCAAAAATCAAAAAGAGATGAAAGATTCACAGCTTATTGAGTTGCCTGTACGGATGGTTCCTCGCCGCCTTTATGAAGCGAGCGGAACGCCCACGCGCCAATGCCGAATGGAACCCAGAAGGTAGCAGTTCGATAGGTGAGTGTGATGAGCACAGCCTGACTCCAGTTCACTTTTAATGAGGCCAGCGCAATGGGCATAAGGCCTTCCACAATGCCAATGCCGGAAGGGGTAGGCGAGACAATTAGAAAGAGATAACCAATGGAGAAACCGGCAATGATGGTTCCCGCCGAGAAGGGAACTTCAAAAGATAAAAAGGCACAAACAAGAATCAACATCAGCAGAGATTTATTGAAGATCCCCCACAGAACAGGCCGCACCAAACTGGTTGGCTGTTCTGTCAAACCGGCAAAGCCTTCTGAAACTTCGTGGGCAAATTCATGCGCGCGCGTCTCGCTAAGATATTCTTTCTTTCGAAACAGCCCGACAATGCGGTTGATAAAATGCGCAATCCTTGCCAGCATGTTTCCGAGTTTCTCTTCTGAGCGATACCCAACATACAAGACAAACCCATACACGAGAGCGGTGCAAAGCAGCAGGAAGGATGCCGATATTTCGCTTGCATCCAGATCGTTGCGGCGGACAAGCACAATTAACCCCAGTGAAAGGACAACCAAAAAGGCGGCTTGATCGAGCAAAAGGAACAAGGCTGCGGCGACAGTTACCTTGCCTGTAGGATGTCCACGCCGCCGCGCTTCGGACGCGAAGAGCGCGATCCCTCCCACGCCCGCAGTGGGTGCCACCACGTTGATAAAGTTCGCCGCTGTGGCAATGCGGCTTAGAGTTAATATCTCCTCGTGGACTCCCAATAAATGAAAAATGGATTGATACATTTTTCCTGTTGTGGCGAACCAGATCACTTGAATGATGATTGCCAGCAGAAAGAATACCAGATGCGCTTTTTGCAAAGTCAGCATGATCGTTTCAAGTTCACTAAAACTGATCGCTACGATTGCAATTCCAAGGAACAGGATCAAGATGACTGATAATTTTTTCATTACATGGATTATACACATAAAAAAAGAGCGGGCATTTGCCCGCTCTTTTGCTTGGTATCTATTAACTTCTGCGTCTGCCGCCGCCTACGAGAGTGACGTAATACAGCAATTGCAGAATGGAGGTGATAAGGCCAGCCACGTAGGTGAGAGCTGCTGCATTGAGTACGTTGTTCACGCCGCGAATCTCTTCGTCAGTTTGGATGATGCCGGTTTGAGCAAGCAACTGCTTCGCGCGGGACGAGGCGTTAAATTCCACGGGCAGGGTGGCAAGTGAAAAGACCGCGCCGCCAGCGAAGATCAGCACGCCGAGCCAGGCAAGTTCTGTAAAGCGCAGGAAGAGGCCGATCATGATCAGGAACCAGCCGAGGTTGGAGCCGATGTTGACGATAGGCACCAGCGCCGAGCGGAATTTGAGTGGGAAGTATTCTTCCGCATCCTGCATGGCGTGGCCAAGTTCGTGCGCGGCAATTGCCAATGCTGCAACAGATGTGCCGTTTGCCACTCCGTTGGAGAGATAGAGTGTTTTGTTGCGCGGGTCGTAGTGGTCGGTTAATTGACCTGCCACTCCCTGGATCTGCACGCCATACATATTTCCAGTGGACATTAATCTCTGTGCTGCTTGAGCGCCGGTAAGCCTGCTGCGGGCAGGTACCTGACTCCATTTGTTGTAAGCCGACTTGACATACCATGATGTGAGGCCCATCAAAATGAAGGCGGGGATCATGTACATTAAGTAGGTCGGGCTAAATAGAAACATTTTTTCTCCTTGCTGTTACTTTCCGATCGTTTCAAGCAAAACTTCTACTGCTTTATCAAGCTGTGGGTCGAGCTTTGCTTTGATATCATCCGCAGTCATTTCTACGGTGACATCTGGGGTGAGGCCGATCTCGTGGATGGTGTTCTCGTTCGGGGTCAACCATTTGGCAATGGTGATGCGAACTGCGCCGTTATCACCAGAGAGGGGAATCCAGTTTTGGACGGAGCCTTTTCCATACGAGGTGACGCCAACCAGTTTTGCGCGGCCAAGGTCTTGCAATGCGCCTGCGACAATTTCAGAAGCAGAGGCAGAACCTTCATTGATGAGTACCACCATTGGAATATTCACATCGGTTGCGAGGCCGCCGGGGATCACTTCATATGTGGTGCGGGTGCCGTCGCCGTATTGTTCGTAAAGGACAACACCTTCACCAACGAATTGTGAGGCAACTTCCACAGAGGTGGAAAGGAATCCGCCGCCGTTATTGCGCAGATCAAGGATGATGCCTTTCGGGTTTTGCGCCATCAGGTCATTGAGGGCGGCGAGCAGTTCTGGGGTGGTATTGCTGCCGAAGGTAGTCACTTGAACATAGGCAATGTCATTTTCCAACATTTTTCCGCTGGCCGATGCAATGACGATCTTCTCGCGGGTAATGTCAAATTCGAGCAGGTCTGCTTCGCCTTCACGCAAAACGGAAAGATGGACGGTTGTTCCAGCAGGGCCAAGTACTTTTAAGCGGGCTGCTTCTGCGGTGGTGCCTGTCATATCTTTGCCGTCAATGGCAACGATCTGGTCTCCGGTCTGGATTCCAGCGCGTTCGGCTGGGGAGCCAGGGATCGGGCTGATGACAGTAAGGTAGGTGGTCGTGGTGTCTACGTAAGCGCCGATGCCTTCGTAGGAGCCGTCCAAGCTGGCGTTTGCATCCGCATAATTTTGCGGGTCCATGTACGTGGAGTGCTGGTCACCGAGGGCCTGCATCATGCCGCTGATGGCGCCGCGCATGAGGGCAACATCATCCAGCGGCTGGTCTACAAAGTTCTGGTGGACGAGGGTCCAGGCTTCCCAAAATGGGGCGAAGAGGGTCTGTAGTTCTGAGGGAGTTGCAGATTGCTGGTCGGCTGTTGTGGTGGGCGGTGCAGAAACGGTTGGCTCTGCCAGGCCGGGAATTCCGGCAAACGGTACCATGTGGCCGGTGACAAATCCGCCTGCAAAGGAACCAAGCCCAACTACAATTACAACCAGGACGAGCAAAATAACTTTTAATGTTTTATTCACTATAGCCTCCAATTGGCTTAATTAAACAGAAAGATACCATTCAGGGATTAAAGTTTGCTGAATACTTTATACGATTTTTGTAAGAAGCTG
>CAZHOX010000144.1:0-4059 GCA_964534345.1 uncultured Anaerolinea sp. | reverse complement strand
TATAATCTTAGGATGCCTATTCGATTGCTTTCCTCTGAAGTCTCATCTCAAATTGCCGCTGGTGAAGTGGTGGAGCGGCCTGCATCGGTCGTGAAAGAGTTGACCGAAAATTCTTTGGATGCGGGGGCAAAAAATATTTCGATTTCGATTGAAGATGCAGGCAGGGGCTTGATCGAAGTGGCGGATGATGGGCATGGCATTCCCGCTGTTGAATTGGAATTAGCCGCCTCGCGTCATGCGACCTCGAAGCTGATTCAGTCCGAAGACCTGTTCCACATCCAGACATTGGGTTTCCGAGGCGAAGCTCTGGCTTCGATCGGTTCCGTCTCGCACATGACCATTACCTCGCGTGTGGCTTCCGCACAGGAAGGTGCGCGCCTGAAAGTGGATGGCGGCATTTCGGGCAAGGTTGAGAAAGTTGGCGCGCCGGTGGGGACAGTGCTGCGCGTGGAAAATCTTTTTTACAATGTGCCCGCGCGTTTGAAATTTTTGAAAAGCGATGTGACCGAACGAAGAGCGATTGATTCATTGGTCACGCGTTACGCGTTGGCGTATCCGAATGTCCGCTTCAAAGTGACGGACGGAAAACAGGTCACTCTGCAAACGGCTGGTGATGGAGACAGACGCGCAATTCTCGCGGCGTTGTACGGCGTGGATGTTGCCAAGCAAATGCTCGAAGTGATGGCTTCGGAAGAGGGCATGACGCTTTCTGGTTTTATTAGCCCAACATCTCTGACACGTTCTAACCGAAAAGAGATCACCTTTTTTGTGAATGGACGCTGGGTGCAGGAATTCTCGTTGAATGCGGCGCTCTTGCAGGCGTACCATACCTTGCTGATGGTGGGACGTTATCCGCTGACTGCTCTGTTCCTGGATATGCATCCTGAGGATGTGGATGTGAATGTGCATCCGACCAAGGCGGAAGTCCGTTTTAGAAGTCAGGATAAGATCTTTAGTTTTGTGCAGCGTTCGGCGCGCAAGGCGTTGTTGGCGTACACACCTGTCCCTTCGGTTTCGCCGCAGTTGTGGGGTTCGCGACCTGTGAATTCAGAGCCGAGGGAAGTGGGGATTGATTGGAGTATTGCACACGATGAGTCTGTGACGGTGGACGGTGGACCGCAGACTGTGGAAACACAAGCTGCGGATGAAAGTATTTCACCGTCAACGGTCAACGGTCAACGGTCTTTTTCAACAGGCGTTCCTTTATTGAGATTGATCGGCCAGATCGGTTCTACGTATCTCGTAGCCGAAGGCCCGGATGGATTGTATTTGATCGATCAACATGCGGCGCATGAGCGGGTTTTATTTGAGAAGTTGATGGCGCAGCACGATGCCAAGAAGATTCCATCGCAGGCGTTGCTTGCGCCCGAAGTGGTGACTCTGCCTCCGCAATCTGCGAAGACTTTGACTCAGCAATTGCCTTTCTTGAATCATTTCGGTTTTGAAGTGGAAGAGTTCGGCACGAATACATTTCAAGTGCGAGCCATGCCGACCTTGTTTGCAGGCGGTGACCCTGCCACTGCGCTGCGGGCATTGGTGGAGGATTTTGAAGAGGATGAGACTCCGCTACAAGCGGAGGTGGAATCGAAACTCGCGGCACGAGTCTGTAAGCGGCTGGCTGTCAAAGGTGGGCAGACTCTCACAAGTGACGAGCAGCGCAGCCTGTTACATGATCTCGAAGCGTGCCAGTCTCCGCGGACTTGTCCACACGGCAGACCGACCATGATCCATCTTTCTGTGGATACGTTGGAGCGTCAGTTTGGCAGAAAAGGCGCAAGGTAATTTGGGTTGCTAATTTTGTAAGGTGGAGAAAAAAGCAAAGCGAATACGCTACAATTGCAACATGATTAAGTTGGCGGAAACTATTGCAACACAAGATGTGGAGACTATCTTTGAAACCATTCATGCCATGGTGGCACTTGTGGAAAGTGATGGCATGTTGGTCTCGTGGAATTCTGCTTTTGAAGCATGCAACAAAATATCCCCGCCCGCCATTAATTTAAACGAGTTGTTTTCTCCGAATGATAAAAGTTTATTGCATGGAAAATTGACCAATGGAATGTTGAATCATTGGGCTGTGGAATTTCCTTTGGGCGGTTCGGGGTCATCCAAGTATTGTGACTGCATTTTTATTCCAACCGAGAATGGGCGGGTTTTGTTCATTGCCGAACGCATGGAATCCGATATTGCTTTGCAGGAAATGATCGAGCGGCTGAACAGGCGGGTGAAGTTGTTTCAGATCGAGAGTGAGTTTAGCAAAAAGATCGCCCGCAACAAACAGATCGAAATGGACGCGGTGTTGATACAGGCGAGTGAGGTGGCTCATATTGACCCGCTGACCTTCCTTGTCAATCGCCGTACGATCATCAAGGAACTTCAGGATGAAGTGCTGCGCGCAGAACGATACCATTCGATGCTGTCTGTCTCTGTGGTGGACGTGGATAATTTCAAGGCGGTAAATGATACGCATGGACATCCCTTTGGCGATGAGGTTTTGCGGCAGGTGGCTTATCAACTGCGTGAAAGTGTCCGTCACCCGGATGTGGTTGGGCGCTATGGCGGCGAAGAGTTCCTGATCATTCTCCCCAATTCAGATTCCGCTGCGGCCTCCGAGCAGGCTGTCCGTTTATGCGGTCAAGTGCGTGAAATGGTAGTGTCTATGAAGGAACATGAGGTTACCGTCACTCTAAGTATTGGCATTGCTCAATTCCGGGTTGGAGTGGATACTTGGGATTCATTACTGAACCGTGCAGATAATGCCATGTATGAGGCAAAAAATAACGGAAGAGATCGTTGGGCTGTTGCAAAATAAAAAAAATCCCGCAATTGTGCGGGATTTTTTTATTTACCGAAATATTCCCAGTGGATTGTAATTTCCTGAAAAGCCGGGGAACACAGATTCAATATCAGAATTACCAAGCCGTTTGGAGAGCAGCTCGCCCATTACTTGGCGGTAGTCGGTAGTGACGGCAAGATCGGCATGGTCGTACAACTGGTCGTTGTTCAAGCCGGGCCAATTGCCAAAGACCTGTCCGCCGTTGATGTTGCCGCCGAGGGTGAACATGACGCTGCCATGTCCATGATCTGTTCCGTAGGATTCGTTTTGTACGAGCCTGCGCCCGAATTCGCTGATGACCACTACCGATAATTTTTCAGTATATCCAGAATCCAGATCAAGATAAAAATTAGAGAGGCCAGAGGCAAGGCTGTTGAGCAGGTCAGCAATGTAGCCGCTGTTGCCGTCATTTTGGTATTCGTGTGTATCCCAACCGCCAAAGTCTACGGCTGCAACGCGCAGGCCGGCATCCAGCTTGATCATTTGGGCAACGGTCTTCAACTGCCTGCCAAATTCATCATCGTTATAAAAAGCCCCATTGGATGGTTGGTATTCGCCATTGACCAATGGACTGACGATGTTCAGTGCGTCTAAGGTCCGCGCACCGGCGCGATGTAGAAGACTATTGCCGCTTGTATATAGCTGGCGCAAAGCATTTTGCTGAGATGCAAGCAGCCCATTATCCCATTGAGAAAATTCCTCAGGCGTGCTCAGGCTGACGGTGGGTGTGAAATTGAGCAATGATGTTGGCTGGCCGGTGGTGGAAAGCACAGGCAGGATGGATGAAATTCCCTGGCTTTGCAGGTGGCGCGTGATCCAGCCGGAGGTTGTGCTCTTCATGCCGGGCGTGCCGAGTTCAATGAATTCCTGTGCGTCAAAGTGGCTGCGGGTATCGTGGTCTAACCCAACAGCGTGGATGATGCCTGCTTTGCCAGCCTGGTACAAGTCAAACAGCGGGGACATGGCGGGGTGCAAACCGAATTGGTCGTTGAGCGGCAGCAGGTCTGATATTTTGATGTTGGGGCGGGCTTTTTCATAAAAGCCGCGGTCACTGCCATCTCGCGGAGGGACAACGTTAAGTGCGTCCCATCCGCCGCGCAGGAAGACGACCACGAGCGTGTCAGTTGGGTTATCCTGCTTGGCGAAGGCCAGGTTGGTCAGTTTTGCACCGGCCATTGAAGCAATGGCTGCGGAACAGCCTTGAAGAAATTGTCTGCGGGGGA
>CAZHOX010000143.1:0-7891 GCA_964534345.1 uncultured Anaerolinea sp. | reverse complement strand
GAAATATCGCGCATCCCGTCAGTGATCAACATCCAGGTGATGAGGCCGCCTGAGAAGATAAGACCAAACATCGAAACCAGATTGGTCTTCAGACTGGAAAACGAAAGCTTATCTGTTTTTGTAGTTGCCGTTTTTGCTGCCTCACGTGCCATGCTCAAACGCATGATCATCGCAATAAAATAGAAGATACCCGCAGCCAACAGCATGATCTTAAAGCCATACGCGCCCGCCATCCACCCACCGAGCGGAGGACCAACCACAGACACGATCATAAAAATGGCTTGCGAAATACCAAACACCTTGCCGCGATTCTCTTCACTGGAATGTTCTGCAATAAAGGCATCAAAACTTGGGCCAACCAATGAACGTGCAATGGCGCCAATTGCAACAGAAAGCAAAATCCACTGCCAGGTATCTGCAAGAATGAGCGGAATAAAACCGATCACACCGAACACGCTGCCAATCGCAATCGCGCGCAATCGTCCCAATGTGTCAGACACCCATCCGCCTAAAATTTGAAGCAGCAAAGGCACGATCTGCGAAAGAGTAAAAAACAACCCGATCTGCGTGATCGAAGCATCAAGGTCTTTTAGATAAAGAGGCATCAGCGAGCCGTACATGCTCCCGCCGATGTTTGCAAACACCATCGCTGTTAAAAACAGAATCAGCAATCCACTTAATAAAGGTTTCTTCTTAATGGTTTCCATTTTTCATCCTATAAAGACTTGCACTCTCTCACCGTCATCATCATCCACATGCACGATCAACGGCTCGCTAATATTTTTCGCCATCGCAATTGCTTGAACAATTTCATCTACACTTGTTTTTTTAAGCCCATCGATCCGGCTTCCAAAATTTTGCAAGAACCAACTCGCAAACCCCAGCGGTAGAGGGAATGCAATGGTAATATTCCGAGGCCACTCCTCCTGATGCGAACGATCCACATTCACATACATCCAGCGTGAAGTCTTACTGCCTGCGCCCATCGTGGTGAACAATATTCCAAGGAACAACGGCATCCCCATGCAGTAGAACCAGAAATTAGTGCCCGCATTTTTTTGAATACCAAACATTGCCCACGCACTCAACACGGTGAAGATGACTCCGATCCAAAGAAATGCATTGGAAAAGCGATTCGCCCGCCGCCGGACCTGGTCAAACTCTGGAGCATCGCTTCTTTCCCCGCCCATGCCTGATGCCTCCCCAACCGGCACAATCTCCTCTTCAACAGATTCATCTAATGCGCGCATCAACGTGGCGGCTTCATCCGCACTGATCTTTCCATCTGCAACCATTTGCAAAATCTTCTTGCGCTCTTCAGACGACATTAAGAACCTCCTTCCAATGCAGCCAACAGCTTATCTGCCTCTTCTGCGGTGATCTTCTTTTCCTGCAACATCTTCAAGATGGCAAGGCGCTCCTCATCCGAAGCCTGAGATTTACTTGGCATCGGGACACCCTTGGGAGAAAAATCCCAGTTCCAACGGCCCACTTCCAAAAAGCCCTTGCCGCGTGTTGCACGGCGTTCTGCATCGCGAGTCTTTTGTTCAATGCGGCGCGCGGCTTCATCTATTTTGCGTTGGGCGCGTTGAGTTGCCTGATCTACACGGCGGGAGATGCGATCACCAAAACCAGACCAATCCATACCAATACCGGCAAAGTTGCCAAAGTCCTCAGCCGATTCACCAGCATCTGCCTGGTTACTCACGCGGATATCTCCACCTGCATTCAAATTAATGGTTGCCGAGCCATCGCCAATTGTGACAACACGGCTGGTGGCGTCCTCATCATCTTCAATGCCTTTCCATTCAAAATTAATCTCATCGGCATTGAGAGTTAAAGTTGCGTTTGCTTTCGGGGGCATTACCAACAAAATGTCATCACCAGCGGTAACCGAATATGTATTACCCGCCTGTGGATTCAGATACATCACCACATCTTCCGCCACCTTTGCAGTGACGTTGCCGCGCACATCGCGCAGAGCCAGGTCGTCGGCCACGGTTTCGAGGGTTACATCCCCATCCACTTCACGGATGGATACATCGCTGTTGGCGCTTTTGATGAACAAATGTCCTCGCGCACCTCTCAGGCTAAAGTCCGCATGAACCGTTTCGATCGCCACGGAATTTACGTCGCGCAGAGAAAGGTCGCCGCCGATTTCTTTTAGTTCAAGATTTCCCATCAAACTGCGGACAGAGGCATCACCGCCAATATGCCCAATAAAGATGGAAGCCGCTTTGGGGACTCTCAAAGAGAGGTCATCGTCACAGGAAACAGAAACCTGCTCCCCGTCCTGATTGACGCGCAATTCATCTTCATCTGCTTTGAGGAGAATATCATCCCCCTCCCAACCGACAAGACTCAAATCGCCGCCAATGGATTCGATCACGATCTTTGGGGTACGGCCTGCAGAAATAGTTTTAGACATGGTTTACTCCTCACCGCGCAGAATGCGCATGGCTTGATCCGCAGTGATCTTGCCGGCTTCGAGGTCGGCAATGGCACTGCTTCTTATTTCAGCATTGATCTCGACAGATTCATCCCTGCCGGGTTCATATCCTAAAGCGCGGATAACTTCATGCAGGCGATTGCGAATAGTTGGGTAAGACAAACCAAGTTCCTGCTCCATGCGGTTGATCTTGCCTTCGCAACGCACAAAGGTGAAGATGAATTCCATTTGCTCGGGGGTCAGGTTTGAGAACTGCCCCATTGCAAAGTGGCCTTCCAGAGAAGTGTCACACGATGAACAATGCAATCGGACAACTTCCAACTCAGATTGGCAAATCGGACAAATGGTAGGCGCTGGTCGCATGGTTGTGCTTCTCCTATGATGTAGTAACTTTATGAGTTATATTTTATGGGGTTAGTGTGCTCGAGCTTTTTTTACTTTGTTAAGTGGAAATTCCAATTGGTTGGGTAGCAAAGATGTAGTATAACGAGCCTGCATTTTTTCACCTTTTGAAACCATCCAAGTTCCAAGTGCAGCCAGCCAACGCTTCCCTTGAGTTGGGGTTTGCGTGGCTTTCAGGAATAATTGAGAATCAACATCTTCCTGGTTTTTATCTTTAGCCATATTCAGCAGTTCGTCAGTTTGAAAATTGTTCATTTTAATTCTCCATTTTTAAGGGAAACAACCGCCAAAACCAAAAAACTCAATATCTACTCTATGTTTCTAATAAAATTATAGGCTTTTTTTCAACTTTGTCAAGTATCAATTCAATATTTTCAATTTTCATTTCAAGATAATTGATTTTAGTTTTGAAAATTCTAAAAAATCACCTTTTTGGAGGTCAATTTTGATCCGTACACTCTTTTTCAGCCCAAATAAGCCTGTCCGCACAGACATTCCCCCATCCGAATTTCCCCGACTCCTGCGAGATCGAAGGGGCCTGCTCTGGGTAGACTTCACTTCAGAATCACCCGAAACAGCCCTGCCCATTTTGGAAAGTTTTGGCTTCCACAGCCTTGCCATCGAAGATGCACTTCAACAAACTCACGCGCCTAAAATCGATGACTGGGGTGACTATCTATACATCGTTCTCAACTACATGCATCTGGTCAAAGCCACCGAGCCGTGGGATACGGAAATTGATGAACTGGATATTTTCCTTGGGCGCAATTATGTCATCACCCACCACGACAACCCTGTAAATTCCATCGATGACACATGGAAGGCAAGTCAACGCGATCCGCGTTACTCACAGGATGGAGCAGACCATCTGCTCTATAAGATCATCGATTCAATCGTAACCAATTACATGCCGATCATCGAAAAAATAGATGAAGAGATCGACTGGATCGAAGATCAGGTCTTCGACCGCCCCAGTTCGGAAACTCTCGCGCGTCTTTTCACGCTCAAGCGTGTTCTGCTCGCGATGCGCAGGATACTACTCCCCCAGCGGGAAGTGCTCAACAAAATGGCACGTGACGATTACCAGGTGATCGATCGCAAAGACCGTATCTTCTTCCGCGATATTTACGATCATCTCGTCCGCCTGCATGATGTGAACGAAAGTTTGCGAGATCTCGTTGGCGGCGCACTGGATACATATCTCTCGGTCATTAACAACCGCATGAACGAAGTTATGAAGACCCTCACCATCATCACCACCCTTTTCATGCCGTTGACCTTTGTCACAGGCTTCTTCGGGATGAATTTCTTCGCCGCGAACCCACCTTTTGAAAATTGGACTTTGCCGACAATCTTTTATGGAACCCTGGGCATGATGCTGTTAACCCCGATCATCATGTATTTTTGGATGCGGCGGCGCACCTGGGTATAGCCGCTTTAACTTTTATCCAACCACGCATCCATTCTGACAAAATTTTCAGGATGGGTGCGTTTTTTTGTACCTGAAAAAGCCCAATTTCTCCATTTTCATAGCCTTGACACAGAACAAGCGTTCGGTTATTATTCCTAGCACAAATGAGCGAAGAATGCTCACCCATGCCAGAAAACTGGCAGGAGGAATAAAATGATGATGATGGTTAGAAAAAGCAAAGGGTTAGGCGAGCGTCACCAGAGAATTCTGGATTTTATTGCAGCCTATCAACGCGAGCACAAACACCCCCCTTCAATCCGCGAAATTGGCGAGCATTGTGATATCTCATCCACTTCAGTGGTGAATTATTATCTCGACCAGCTCGAGAAAAACGGTCACATTGAACGTGACCGTAAAATCTCTCGTGGTATGCGGCTCACTGGCAACACCCCACTCGGCGATATGCTTCGCGTCCCAATGGCTGGTGTCATTCAAGCTGGTGAACCCATTCCGATCCCTTCAACAGATTTCAACACATTCACCGCTGAAGATTCCGTGGAAGTTGCCATGTCACTCATGCCAACCAAGGAAAAAGGCAAAGATCTTTTCGCTCTGAAAGTTCAGGGAGAATCAATGATCGATGCCATGATCAATGATGGTGATATCGTCATCCTTAAACCTGCACAGGATGCACGCAATGGTGAGATGGTAGCTGTCTGGCTTTCAGATCGCAACGAGACCACACTCAAGTATTATTTCAAGGAAAAAGACGGCTACCGGTTACAGCCTGCAAACCCAACCATGAAGCCGATCATGCTCAAGAAGACTGAAGCATTGGAGATCAAAGGCAAAGTGGTGATGGTCATCCGCAAAGTTGACCGATATAACTAACAAGATAAAAGAGACGGCTGCGGCTGTCTCTTTTTGATTCCCAGCGAAGGGAATGTTTTCGAAACAGTATCAGGCAACAGATTAAGAAAGAGGCGTTAAATCAAAAAGAGACCATCCTTTCGGACGGTCTCTTTTGTTCTTTCCGGAAATTATTCGACGACGATGACGGCGCCAGCTTCTTCGAGCTTCTTCTTGGCGTCGGTAGCGGCATCTTTGCCAACGGCGGAGAGGATCTTGCCGCCGGCGGTTTCAGCGAGAGCCTTGGCTTCGCCGAGACCGAGGCTGGTCAACTGGCGAATGACCTTGATGACGTCGATCTTCTTGGCGCCAGCATCTTTGATGACCACATCGAACTCAGTCTTCTCTTCGACAGGTTCAGCGGAGGCAGCAGCGCCACCGGCAACGGCAGCAACAGCTACGGGAGCAGCGGCGGAAACGCCCCACTTCTCTTCGAGTTTCTTGACGAGGTCAGCGGCCTCGAGGACGGAAAGTGTGGAGAGTTCTTCCACGAGTTTTTCGAGCTTTTCAGACATTGTTTAGCACTCCTTGCTAAGTAATTTGAAATTTGAATAATAGTGCGGGAAACAACCCGCTTGAAATTTGAAAACTAGGCCGAGGCCTGTGCGCTTTCTGAATGCGCCTTGATGACAGCCGCGAGTCCGCGTGCGGGTTCTGCGAGTGTGCGGACGAGTTTGCCGGCGGGAGCCTGCAAAACGCCAAGCAATGTTGCGCGCATAACAGGCAACGGGGGCATCTCAGAAAGGGCTTTCACTTGCGCTGGGTTCAAGGACTTGCCACCCATCAAACCGCCCTTCACTTTTACGAATTCATTGCCTTTTGTTGCCTCGGTCAATGCTTTCGCTGTGGAAGCGGGGTCTTTGAACGCAAACGAGATCGCTGTGGACTTTACGAGATAGTCGGCAGGAAATTCCATGCCATGCTCAGCAAATACGCGGCGGGCGAGAGTGTTCTTTACAATGTGGAATTCGCCGCCGGTTTCGCGGACTTTTGCGCGGATCGCATCGATGGACTTCATGTTTGCGCCGCTGTATTCCACAAGGATTACTGCTTCACTGCGCTTGACCCAATCTGCATAACGAGCCTGCACTTCTTCCTTGCGTTGTTTAGAAATTGCCAAAGGTATTTCACCTCCTTTCAATTAAAAAGTCTTTGCCACTTAACGCAGGCAAAGACTTTTTCGCAATTCCCAAAGGGAACCAGTGCAATAATGCACTGAAATATGCTAGTAGTCTCCACCTGAGCAGGAAATTAAGTCTCATTTCTGAGACACCCGCCTTCATCGGCGAAGTGGAATTTTAGGGATAAACGAGTATTACTACTCGGCACCTTGCATGTGTTCGTTGGGATCAGCCTTTACGCCAGGTCCCATGGTGGAAGCAACGGTAATGCGCTTGACGAAGTTACCCTTCGCACCAGATGGGCGGGATTTGTTAACCGCATCCACCAAAGCAACATAGTTCTCATAAAGTTTATCAGCAGAGAAGGAAACCTTGCCAATGGAAACATGAATGTTATTGGTCTTGTCGAGGCGATACTCCACGCGGCCGGCCTTGGCTTCTTTGATGGCGCGTTCCATATCCTGAGCGGCAACCACTGTACCAGCTTTCGGGTTCGGCATGAGACCGCGAGGGCCAAGGATACGACCCAAACGACCGACCTTACCCATTGCATCGGGTGTAGCGATGGCAACATCAAAGTCAAGAGCGCCGCTCTCGATCTTCTTCATCGTCTCATCGTCATCAGCAACGAGGTCAGCACCGCCAGCGCGGGCAGCCGCAGCACCTTCGCCCTGAGCGAAAACAAGCACGCGGACCGTCTTGCCGAGGCCGTGCGGGAGCACAACCACATCGCGCAACTGCTGGTCAGCCTGGCGGGAGTCAAGCGTGGTGCGCATATGAACTTCTACTGTAGCATCGAACTTGGTGATCGAAGTTTCCTTGGCGAGAGCAACAGCTTCGCGGGCGGAATATACCTTGTCAATATCAACTTTGGCGGCGGCCGCCGTGTATTTCTTTCCGTGTTTGGTCATTTTAATCCTCCGTGGTGCAAGCGGACAGCGTGAGCCATCCTCCCACAAAATTAGTCGGTTACGATAATGCCCATTGAACGGGCTGTGCCTTCAACCTGCTTCATAGCGCCTTCAAGGTTGATCGCATTGAGGTCTTTCATCTTCAATTCAGCGATTTCCTTCACCTGAGTGCGGGTCACCTTGCCAACCTTTTCCTTATTAGGAACACCGGAACCCTTTTCGATCTTTGCAGCCTTGCGAAGCAAAACTGCAGCAGGCGGAGTGCGAAGAACGAATGTGAATGAGCCATCGGTATAGATGGTAATTTCAGCAGGAAGGGTCTCGCCAGGGCGATTGGATGTACGGGCGTTGTATTCCTTACAAAAAGCCATGATGTTGATGCCATGACTTGCCAACGCAGGACCGACCGGAGGTGCAGGATTTGCCTTGCCAGCCTCGAGCTGAAGACGAACGATTGCTTTTAACTTCTTTGCCATTTGAATATACTCCTTCGTGGTTTTAGCGGGTCATTTGGGAGACCCTCCCACCGCATCAGGCTTAACGGGAGCCTGTTACTGTCTAATTAACTTTTCTCTACCTGTAGGAAATCCAACTCAACAGGTGTTTCGCGTCCGAAGAAACTGACCATCACACGGACTTTGGTGCGTTCCATATCGATCTCAGAAACCACACCACGGAAGTCGTTGAA
>CAZHOX010000142.1:4949-8018 GCA_964534345.1 uncultured Anaerolinea sp. | reverse complement strand
AACAAGCCATTAGCCAATCAAACCCGCCATCTCGTCATCCTCGATAATGGCCGCACGCGCTTGCGAAACTCCCCGCTCAAAGAATCACTGTATTGCATTCGATGCGGCGCATGCCTGAATGCCTGCCCCGTTTTCCGCGAACTCAGCGGGCACGCCTACATCGGCAAAGATAAATCCATTGCACCGTATCCCGGCCCCATTGGCTCTGTCATTTCACCCGGACTGCTCGGCGAAAATTTTGTTCAACTCGCGCAGGCTTCGTCTCTGTGCGGCGCGTGCAAAGATGCCTGCCCCGTGGATATTGATCTGCCGAAGATGTTGACTCGTGTGCGTGCAGGGCAAAGCCCAACAGCAGACGATAGACCACAGACCACGGGCGGCGCAGGGCTGACTTGGTCAACAAAATTTGGCTTGCAGATATACACCCGCCTCGCCACTCACCCGAAGCTGTATGCGGTCTCCCAAAAATTCGCTTCGCTGGGAAGTTTCCTCCTCTCTCCCCGCTCGCAGTGGATGCGCCTGCCCGCGTTCACAGGCTGGGGATTGAGCAAAGACATGCCGAGGTTTGCGGCGAAGCCATTTCGAGAGAGATTTAAGGAATCAGGAATCAGGGAATCGGGACTTGAATCCTCGACACAGTCAACCTTCCAAAATGACCAACCTTCTAACCTTCCAACTTTTCAACCCGTTGAGCAATTCACCAAAGAACTTTCCGCACTCTCCGGGCATGTGTACCAGACCAAAAATCCCACGCAGGACATTATCGAATTTCTAGTATCGCGAAAGATACAAAAAATCCTGCTTGAGCCGAACACGTTGGACGAATCCCTTTTGCAAAAAGCAGGCATTGAATTCACCTATGACACCGACCCGCAGATCCTTGTCGGCGTAACGAATGCCCTTTGCGGGCTGGCAGATACCGGGTCCGTGTTGGAGGCGGATGGGGCGTTGTATCCCTCGCTGCTGCCGGAGATCCATATCGCGGTGTTAAAGTCAAAAGATATTCGCCCATCTTTATCCGATGCAATGGATCTGGTGAAAGATAAAAAAGCGGCGGTCTTTATCACAGGCCCATCACGCACGGCGGATATTGAGATGACGCTGACCATCGGCGTACACGGACCGAAGGAAATTCATGTCTTCGTTGACGATTCAATATCTGGGTGATACAATCTCGCCCGCTTACAAAATATCGCCCCCATCGTCTAGTGGCCCAGGACGAGGCCCTCTCAAGGCCTAAACCGGGATTCGAATTCCCGTGGGGGCACCTCAAGTGACAGTCACTTTCAAAGTGGCTGTCACTTTTTATATCGGAGACCTCATGCCCCACACATCACAATCACGCGGATATGTCATTGCACTCATTGCCACCGTTTTATGGTCATCGACCGGCATTATTATCAGTTACCTGAACGTAACATATTCACTGCCATCGCTTGTGCTGGCTGTTTGGCGGGACTTATTCGTTTCATTTGGAATGGTCGTGGGGTTGCTGCTTTTCAATCGCCCGCGTTTTCAACTTGACCGAAAGCATTGGGGATTCATGGTCCTTTATGGATTTGTGCTGGCGGTCTTCAATTCGATGTGGACGTTCTCGGTTCAATACAACGGGGCAGCTGTTGCCACCGTAATGGCATTTTCCTCCCCTGCAATGACGGCGATCTTAAGCAGGATCTTTTTGAAAGAAAAATTCAGCAACTTAAAAATCGTGTCTATCTTATTGAGCCTTGCGGGGATCATTTTCGTCTCTGGCGCATACGACCCTGCTGCATGGAATCTCAACCCGTTGGGAATCATCTTCGGCTTGCTGACAGGCCTGCTCTTCGCCATCTACAATTTGCAAGGCAAACATGCTTCTGATACTCACATTGATTCGTGGACGGCGCTGCTTTACAGTTTTTCAATAGCTACCGTATTTTTATTTTTCTTCAACATCGGCAGCGACCTGTTCATTACAAAGCAGCCTGTTTTCACAGATATGTTCTGGCTTGGAGATTCTATTGCAGGGTGGGGGATTCTGTTCTTTCTTGGGGTTGCGCCAACGCTTGGCGGCTTTGGGCTTTACACGTTAAGCATCCGCTATCTTTCCCCCACCACGGCTAATTTGATCGCTACACTTGAGCCCGCTTTTACAGCAATATGGGCTTATTTCTTATTGAACGAAATTCTCACTGGCCCGCAATTGTTTGGAAGTCTGCTGGTCTTTACCGGCGTGATCTTGCTGCGCTTTACCGATTAAGCTCCCAGATCAAACGCAAGCCATCCAACGTCAGCCAGGGAGCGATGACATCGATGACCTTTGTCTCTTTGGCAACAACTTCAGCCAGCCCGCCCGTGGCGATGACTTTCATATCGCCTCCCAGCTCGGACCTGAATCTTGCCACCATTCCCTCGACCATGCTCACGTACCCGAACAGCAACCCCGATTGCATGGCATGGATGGTGTTGCGCCCGATGACGGAAGGCGGCATTTGCAAGTCAATGCGTGGGAGTTTTGCGGCGCGGGTGTAAAGCGCTTCGGCAGCGAGGTTGATCCCTGCCGTGATCGCGCCGCCGAGATACTCTCCATCTTTTGTCAGAGCGTTGAATGTGGTTGCTGTGCCAAAGTCCACTACGCAGGCAGGACCGCCGTATAACTTCATCACTGCCACCGCATCGCAGACACGGTCTGCACCCACGGCGCGTGGGTCTTCGTAGCGGATCTTAATTCCTGTTTTGACACCTGCATCCACAACCAAAGGCTCCTGCTTGAGATATTCACGGCAGGCTTGGATGACCCGTCCCGTCAATGGGGGGACAACGGAAGCGAGTGAAACCCCTGTGATCTCATTCAATGTTTTGCCTGCATTTTGCAGGAGACCTAAAAACTGCAAGCCGTATTCATCGGGCATACGGTTGTGGTCTGTAGCAAGACGCCAGTGTGCGCCGAGTTTATCGCCTTCGTAGAGTCCAAGCGTGAGGTTTGTGTTGCCAATGTCAATGGTGAGTAGCATGTGTGTATTTTACCCCGTTCTAAATCTACTATGAGATTGCTTCAGGTAGACAAAAACTGCCTTCGCAATGACGAGC
>CAZHOX010000142.1:0-4849 GCA_964534345.1 uncultured Anaerolinea sp. | reverse complement strand
TTGTACGAGGCTAAACGGTTTTCGCGGATGTCGAAAGTTTTAAGGTCAATCGTGGGGAATGGCGGCTTTTTTGAAATCGCTTCAATGGGAGTGGGTCCCACAGCATCATATAAAAACATGGTGCGGCTGGCTACTTGAATTTTTTCGACAAAATTTGAGGTTGGGGTATCTTGATCCTTTTTTACAAAGTTGAACTCAAAGGCAAGATCAGCGGGGACGAAGAAGAAGGTCTGAGTATCTCGATAGATGGCGCTGGTGACCGTAGTCAACAAGACGCCTGACGCAAGCACGATGAGAGCAAATTGCACCAAACGGCGGAATCCGAATTTGTTGAAGAAGAGACCGATTACGCCTTGGGCAATGTTGGTGATGGTGATTCCAAAAAGCAGCAAGCCCGCGGGAATAAGAACGGAAAAGCGTTTTTCATCCGCTTGAATTAATAGGAAGAAGAAAATAAGGGCAGCAGCGCCGAAAATATAATTTTCAGTGAGCGAACCGAAGAGCAGGTGGGTGGCAGTGGAGCCAAGCAGGATCGCAAAAATAAATGCGTAGGTTTTGGACTCAGTGGCGCGTTTGATGAAGAGCCATGCCATGAATACGCATAGTCCGCCAATGGCTGCTGAGACAAGCATTCCACCAAGCTGCCAATACTCGCCCATGAAGCCTGCCACCAGCCGAACCAGCGGACGGATGATGAGCAATGTCAACGGGTGGACGGAGCGGTTAACCACATCTCCTTCGGGGCTGGCAAGGATGGTCATCCACGGGCCAGCGTCTGCTTCAAAGAGGACACTGTTGATGCTGAGAGCGGGATGATTGAGTGCGCGGGCGATGATGAGGTTGATGAGGAAGAACATCCCGCCTGCGTACAAGCCAGGCAGGTTTTGAGAGAGGGATGTGTATAAGTTCGTTTGTTGAAATCTTTCGGAAACTCTGCCTGTTTCAAGTTTTTCAAGAACAGCCAGCCCGCCAATTCCTGCTGCAAATGCGGTGAGGATGAACAATGCCATCCACTCTTGCGGAACAATGACGTAGTCGATCAGGAACATGGAAGGGAATTGCAAACTTCCATAAACGACTGCGATGAAAAATAGAGGTAGGGCGAGAGCAAGGATGATGTTCGTTGGCTTGCTCAAGAATCCATTGCGGAAGGAGTCTGCTGTGCGTTGGATGAGGTAATAGCCAGCCACACTTCCAGCGATGATGAATGTTGCAGTAAACAGAATCATGCCGAAGGGAGTCTGAAGCGGTTCGTTCAAAAATCCAACGGCTCCGTAGGTGAGATTCAGGCTGAGAAGGAATCCGATCAAATATTGAAGAAGGGAATAATGCGAGCGGATGCGGGCTGTCCAATGCGAGATGGCGGGGAATGTTTCAAAGAGGGTAATGCCGATGGCTAGAGCAGGCACAACAGTCAGAAAGAGGCGATCCACGAGCGAGGAGTAATCAGCAAAGTGGAAGAACGTCACAGCTAGAAAATAGCTGACGAGAGATCCGATCAACAGGCTGATGATTGCGCGTGGGAGAAATTTCATAGATGATTGCGGGGCTTACTCTTTGACCGCCACGATGATCTCGGAGATCATATCGTAGCGATGGAATTGGGGCATGACGTAAATTCCGTGTGCCCAACTTTTGATGCCTTGAATTAATTCCACTGCGAGTTCCACGCCAACTTTTGAGGCATTATTGCCCGCAGACTCAAGCCGCTTGCGCGCATCTTCAGGAATGAAAACGCCGGGAACTTCATTGTGAAGGAAGGTGGCGTGTTTGGCGCTGACGAGCGGAAGGATGCCCGCGAGAATGGGCCTGTCTAATTTGCCGTGTTTGGCTTCGTAGGCTTCGATGAGTTTGGGGCCGTCATCGGTGCGGTAGATGGGCTGGGTGAGGAAGAAATCGGCGCCTGCTTTAATTTTACGGTGCAGATTTTTTACTTCGGCATCCATATCTTGCGGACACAGGTTGAGCGCGGCGCCAACAAAAAAGCTGGTGGGCTGGCCGATGCTTGTGCCTGAATGGTCCAAGCCCATGTTGAAGCCTTGCTTGATGAGCTTGATGAGGCCTGATGGAACGAGGTCGTAGTTATCGGTGGCTTCGGGATAATCGCCAATGGATGTGGGGTCGCCCATCACCACGAAGACATTTCGCAAGCCGATGGCGTGCGCGGCGAGCAGGTCACCTTGTACACGCAAGAGATTTCTTCCGCGGGTGGGAAAATGCAAAGTGGTTTCCACGCCGATCTTGCGCTGCACCACATCACAAACTGCCCATGCGGACATTCTCATTCGCGCCAGCGGACTATCTGCCACGTTGATGACATCTGCGCCAGAGTCATAAAGAAGGGATGCGCCCGCAAGGAGCTTGTGAGTGGAAAGCCCGCGCGGGGGATCCATTTCCACGCAGATGGAAAATTTTCTGTTCGCAAGTTTTTGAGCAAGTTGCGTGGGTTGTTCTTCCTGCTCGGAAGAATCATCATCTGAGACCTCCGAGGTATCTAAGACCTCCGAGGTCTGAAAAGCAGATTCCAGCGCTTTTTTCATCGAAGAAATATGCTGAGGTGTGGTTCCGCAGCAACCGCCGACGATGTTTGCGCCGGCGGCACGGAAAGAAAGCGCGTAATCGCCAAAGTATTCTGCATCGGCAGGGTACATGATTCTTCCGCTGACCTGTTCGGGCCAGCCTGCATTCGGTTTGACCCAGAACTTCCCATTTGGAACAGCCTGCCGCATTTGTTTGAGAATGCGTAAAAGTTGCGAAGGTCCGCCGGAGCAATTGACGCCGATCACATCTGCGCCTGCTTCTGCGATTCGGCGGGCAACCTTGGCAGGTGAATCTCCCAGCAGAGTACGGTCATCACGAGTGAATGTCACCGAAGCAACGACGGGCAACGAACAAGTTTCTTTTGCGGCTTTGATGGCTTCTTGAATTTCGTAGATGTCGCTCATGGTTTCGATGACGATCAAGTCTGCGCCTGCATCAGCCAACGCCTTGATCTGCTCCGCAAAAGCGGCTCGCGCTTCCTCGAGCTTGACTCTGCCATACGGAGCGATTCGCACTCCAAGCGGACCGACATCTCCTGCGATGAGCACATCCTTGAATGAAGCGGAGACAATGCGTTTTGCAAGTTCCACGCCTGCGCGGTTGATCTCAACCACATCGTCCTGCAATCCGTGTTTGGTTAATTTGTAACGGTTCGCGCTGAAGGTGTTGGTGATAATCAACTCTGCGCCAGCTTCAATGTACTCGCGATGGACTTCAGCCACAGCGGCGGGGTTGGTCAGGTTTAGCTCGTCAAAGCATTTGTCAAAGCCAATGCCGCGCGCGTGGAGCATGGTTCCCATTGCGCCATCGGCGATCAAGGTTTTTTCAGAAATTGTTTCAAGTAAGTTCATGGTTTCTCTTTTTCTTAAAGTCTTTTAAACACAAAGGACACGAAGATCACAAAGTAAAATATGCTTCAAGGCTTTTTTATCACAGCCAGTACAGCATCGCCGCGCATGATCTGGTAAACGACTTCCGCATCTGGATAGGTGATCTCGTCAAAGTTATAACGAGTGAGCGCGACCACATAGTTATAACTCTCGGCACGTTCCACTTCGGAAGGCGAGTATATCTTTAAATCTTCCCTTGCAAAGAGTGCAAACAAATGGGATGGTCCCTCGATCCAGATCGAAGCATTGGGCGGCGCAACTTTATTTACATACTCTGCAGCTTCGCGATATGAGATGCCCCAATAATCAAGGTCGTAACGGTCATACGCTCCGTCCACGCCGCCGATGAAGCTGTTGTAATAGATGTATTCATACGGGTGCAGCGTGATGATTCCAAATACTCCAGGAATCAAACTCAAAGCAATTACTGCAACTTGCCATTTGACATTCTTTATATTTTCAAACGCCACACCAGCCATCAAAAAGATAGGTGGGATGATGAACAATATCTGCCTGAAATTATCGTACAAGGCGATATGCAGGACGATGAACAGAGTCAATGGGATGATGAACCATAGCAGTGACAACTCGACAAGTCCACGCTTCTCGCCTCTTTCCCCGCTGACAATTGATACCAACCATCCAGCAATCGACAACGCCCAGACAGGTTCGGTCAATTGTATTGCGAGAAGGGTGGGTAGATATGTGTAGGGAATATCCGTTGACCTGTAGGTGGCGCCGTTGAAGATGACGAGTCCATTCCACGGGTAGAGGGACATTTCGCGCAGGCTCTCAAAGAAACGCGGAATTGGATTCATCCACAAGTAGGGCCAGCTAAGATATGTTGCGATGAGTGCAACTACGGCGTACATGCCAATGGCAGGGATGGCTTGCCTACCTTTGGTACGGAATGCGTAATACGCGACGAGCACTCCCGCAAAGGGGCCGAGGATGCGGGTGGAGGTGGTGAACCCGAGCAGGATGGCGGGGAGGAGAATAGTAAATAAGGTAATTGGTAGTTGGGGATTGAGGCGGTACCAAGTAATGAGAAGAATGAGAGTGGAAAGTAGAAAGTAGTAGGTACGGAGTTGAAGGAAGAGGATGAAGTAACGCTGGACGTATGTCTCTGCGGGGACGGCGTTGATGTCTTTGGCGACGAGGGAGAGGATATTTGTCCCGCCTGCTTGTGCGGAAAGGACGAGGCTTTCGATGTAGGTGTGAAATGCCTGGGTGAAGAGAAAGAGCGAGAAAACAGAAACAAGCCAGAGCGCGGTGAGAAGCGTGGAGATTCTTTTTGAGCGTGGATCAAGCTCGGTGGGTGGAGTCTGTTCGAGCTTGTCAAATGCTTGAATTCCCAAATAAAGAGATAGAAGAAAGAGGGAGAGGAAGGGTGTGTCTTTGGGGTTGATGAAGGCGTG
>CAZHOX010000141.1:4957-8130 GCA_964534345.1 uncultured Anaerolinea sp. | reverse complement strand
ACGAGTTCAACCGATTTGCCGATGTGAAAAAGAGCAAGTCCACGGCCTGAGTATTCGGTGAGTGCGCCTGCCACGATCTCGGTTTCTGCTTCTGGGGCGTCGAAAGGCGGGAGTTCGAGTTTACCCATTAAGCCAATAAGGGCGATGATGAAGCCAACAGGCTGCGCAAGGAACATCCAATGATTGCCAGCGTAGGCGCTGATGTCTTTGATCGTCCATGTGCCTGCTGCCATGGCAGGACCAAGGAGAGCGAGCAGGAAAGGCGCTTCATATGCGAAGAGTTGAGTGAGAGAACGGGTGGCACCGATGAGCGAGAAGCGGCTGGCGCCGTTCCAACCTGCGAGACCTGTACACATGGTGAGAAGCGAGAGCAGATACAGCGCAACGATCAAATCGCCTTGGAAAGAATAGACAGGAGAGAGCCCTAAAATGGGTGTGTACAAAGCAGCCGTCAACGCGCCGGATAATGCCACGATGGGCAGGCCATAAAAAAGCAGGTTGTTGACGCTGTGAGGCTTGATCTCTTCCTTCGAAAGTAATTTGATGGTGTCGGCCAGCGGCTGGAACCAGCGCGGACCGATACGATTTTGAAAGCGAGCCACCAATTTTCGGTCAGCCCATTCGTACAACATGCCGCTCAGGATCAGGCTGACACCTGCGGGAAAGAACATGAGGGCAAAGAGGGAAGCTAGTACGTTCATTTCGTCTCCCGAATTTCGGCGTATTTTTTGATTCCATATTCGCGCATTTGTGACCAGCTGAAAGTCTGCGAATCATTCTTCCTGCGGATGGTGATCATGCGGTCGTTGCACGAGAAGCATGGGTCCATGCCTGCGATGAGCATGGGCACATCTGCCAGTTGATGACCGATGGATTTGTTCAGGGCAGATGTCCAATTGCACAGACTGGGTGTGCGGATCTTGAGGCGGGTCGGGCTTTCGCCTCCCCCACTCTTGATGTAGTAGAAGGCTTCGCCTCGCGGAGCTTCGACGCGGCTGATGGTTTCACCTGCGGGAACTTTGCGCGGGAAGCGGACAGCAAGCTCGCCAGCGGGTAAATTATCCACAATGGTGCGGATGGCAAAGCAACTGACCAGCAATTCCTTCATGCGGACTTCAAAACGTGCTTCGAGGTCACCAGTTTCAGAGGTGATGAGGCTGACGGGGAAGCGATGATAGGCTCCGTAGGGTGCATCAATGCGTACGTCGCGTTCCAACCCAGAGGCGCGGGCTGTGGGGCCAAGTGCGCCAAAATGTTTTGCCTCTGCCAGAGTCATTGTGCCGATGCCGCGTGTGCGCTGCAAAAAGGAAGCATCTGTGGTGACGATGTGGAGATAATAGCGGATGCGCTCTTCGAGATAATCCATTGCGGTGTGAATGGCGCGGGCGTGTTCAGCGGTGAAGTCATATTTGACGCCGCCCAGAACGGTGATCGAATAATTGACGCGGTTGCCTGTCAGCGTTTCGAGCAAGTCCATGACGGTTTCGCGGTCGCGCCAGGAATACATGAAGAGGGTGTCAAAGCCAGCTTCGTGAGCGGCAACGCCGAGCCAGAGCAAGTGACTGTGGATGCGCTCCAAGCCTGCTACGATCTCACGGATCGCCAATGCGCGAGGCGGAACTTCAACTTGTGCCAGTTTTTCAACTCCCATCGCGTAGGCGCTGGTGTGAGTGTGGGAACAAATTCCGCAGATGCGTTCGAGGAGATATAAGTTCTGAATCCAGTTGCGTTGTTCGGTGGCTTTCTCAATTCCGCGATGGACGTAGCCCAATCTCATTCGCGCACCTGTGATGATCTCACCGTCCACGGCGAATTCGAAGTGACCGGGTTCTTTCAGTGCGGGATGCTGCGGGCCAATCGGGACTGTGAATTTATTGCCGACACGCCCCATCTCTGGGAGGGTTTCGCGTGGCTCAACGGGTGCAGCTTGTTCAGGGGAAAATCCCTCACGCAGAGGATAGACGCCATCAGGCCAATCATCAGGAAGGAAGAGGCGGGATGAATCAGGAGTGCCAACCACATGCACGCCGAGCATTTCACCGAGTTCACGCTCGAAGAAGGATGCCACAGGGATTTGGTCACTGATGGAGGGAATATCAGGTTGGTCTTCGCGGGGAAGGTGAATCCGCAAGCTGGTGATTGCCGCACCTTCGCAGAAGTGATAGATGACTTCGAGCTTGTTCACTTCTTTGCCCAAGTCTGTGGGGGTGATGGCAGAGAGGTAGCCCCACTCGTTGCACATCAAAGCAGCAGTAGCAGCAGGCAAGTCACTGGCATCGATATTTACATCGAGACGATTTGTCTCGGGGTTGTTGTTGCCTTTGGAAAATGGCGCAAGGATTTCTCCCGCGCGTTGAAGTAAAGCTTCTGTGGTCATGCAGTCTCCTGCGGAGCGAACTGGATCGGCTCGGGACGAGTACCGTTTTGTAAATGAGTTAATAATTTGACAATGCCATCGATGATTGCTTCGGGGCGAGGCGGGCAGCCGGGGATGAAAGCATCCACGGGCAATACTTCGTTGATGTGCCCAACGATGTTGTAACAACCTTGAAAGACACCACCTGAAATGCCGCAGGAGCCAACCGCCACAACAAACTTCGGGTCAGGCATCTGCTCGTAGGTGCGTAACAGGCGTTCGCGAGCCTGACGCGTCACCGGGCCTGTGCAGATCAACACATCCGCATGGCGTGGACTTCCACGAAGTTTGACGCCAAATCGTTCGATGTCATAACGAGGGGTGAGCGTGGCAAGGATCTCGATATCACAACCGTTGCAAGAGCCGCTGTTGAAATGGATCGCCCACGGCGAATTGACACGCGCCCATGTGGTGATTTTTCCCATTAATTGATTCACATAGTTCTGAGAAATATTCATAAAATACTCCGTCGCTAGCCGAGGATGAGTGCCAGCAATGCCAGCATCAAACCACCGATGTACACGATCGTGGCGGGTTCCAAGCCGCCTGTGCCAAGCATCAACACACCGAGGTGCAAAATTGCGAAGAACAATGCCACAACAAAAAATGGACGGTAGCCGGGTGCAGCGGGTTCAAGGTCATGTTTTTCGCCGCTGGCATATCCGCTTTCTTTGGATGCGCTCGCCTTGCCGCGCATGGCAACTGCTTTGCCTGCCAGATAAAGAACGCCAACCAGAACGGCGTAAATGCCAAACGC
>CAZHOX010000141.1:2619-4857 GCA_964534345.1 uncultured Anaerolinea sp. | reverse complement strand
AATAAGATCGCCTGCCCAGCGGGTTCGGTGAGCCAACTCATCAACGAAGGCCACAAACCAATGACTACGATGGACAGCGCAAGCACTGCCAATGGGATGTTCATCATCAATGGCATCGCTTCGCCTTGCTGAACGACAATTCCCATTTTTTGGCGGTACAGCATGTTGACGACTGGCGCGTAATATCCCAAAGACAGCACGCTATTCAATGCCGCGAAGATCACGAGTCCCATCACCCAGCCATCCCCGCTTTGAAAACCAGCCACGAAGATCTGCCACTTGGACATAAATCCCGCGAGCGGAGGTAAGCCACCCAACGCCAGCAATGCAATGCTGAGAGCCAACGCCGCCAGTGGATACTTACGAGCTGCACCTGCAAGGTCTTCGATCACAAGCGAACGATGGCTTCCCTTCTGATTCAACAGAGCAAACATGAAAGCGCCAACCGTCAAAAAGGCTAGTCCCTTCATGACCATGTGAGTGAACACATGGAACGCCGCACCCTGCGCCCCAGCCAGTTGCCCACTGGTCAACGCAACGCCAATGCCAAGCAATATGTATCCGATATGACTCAAACTGGAATACGCCAGCATGCGTTTGATCTGCACTTGTTTCAGTGCCATCAAATTACCGAAGAGCATGTTCACTGCACCAAACCCAAGCAAGAGCGTGCCCCACGAAACGGATAACATCCCAAGCGTTGAAAGCGCGCGCAGCATGGCGATCAAGCCTGCTTCGATGACAACACCCGAAAGCATGGCGCTGATTCCGCTTGGCGCTTGCGAATGCGCATCAGGCAGCCAGGTGTGCAATGGAACGAGCGCCACTTTCACGCCGAAGCCAATTACGAAGAATGCGCCAGCCAAAGCGAGTCCGCTGTGTGTGGATGTGAATGCCCCCGTCGCCAATCGGATCTTGTCCATGTCCAACGTGCCTGTTGCGCCAAGCACCAACGCCACGCCCAACAACACGAACACCGATCCCACCGCGCTCTGCACCAGATATTTAATGCCCGCTTCCAACGAAGCAGATTGCTCACGATAAAAAGCCACCAACAAATACGATGAAACCGCCATCGCTTCGAACCACATCCAAAAGTTGAAGAGATCGTTCGCACAGCCCAAGCCAATGATCAAACCGATCATCGCCAACAGCATGGCGTAATATTTTTCCTCGCCAACTTCCCCAGCCATGTATGGGCCAGAAAATAAAACAACGACAGTCCCCAAGCCCAACGTCACTGCGGCAAGCAGCAAACTCAATCCATCGGCTTGCAAGCCAATAGACTCAAAATTGAAAGATAATCGTCCGCCTTGTTCTGCGAACTGCCCCCAACTCAACGCAAATGGAATCCAAGTCAACGCCAGTGCCAGCAACGCGAGTCCGCGCACCAGCCATGAACGACCATTCAATTCCATTCTGTGCCAGCCGAGTCGTCCCGCCAAATACACCAATGGCGAAGCGCCCAACGGCAGCGCGATCATCCACGGAAAAATTGTCAAATTCATGTTATGCGCTCCAAAGTAAAAAGACCAGCACAACCAGCAACGCGCCCAAAATTCCAACCACATTCCAATTCAACTTACCCGTCTGCGTTTCCTGCAACACGGTTGCAAATTTAAATGTGATGGATGTGACTTGCCGATTCAACCAATCGAAACCAAAGCTTTCGCGGCTGAGGATGTCGAACCGCGCCTCTCGCTTCGCGCCCGCTGTTGCCTGTTTCCTGACCATCCAAAAGATTCCCAACCCCAAGCCGACAACCGTCAATGCGATGTACGTGGCAGGAGCAGAGAAAATTTCCTCAACCAACTCAAGCGTGCTCAATTCATGGATCGAATGAAAATGCAGCGTTTCATGGAACAATCCGCTGAAAGGACCAGCCAATAACCAAGTGGATAATGTGCCAACAGCCAGCAATCCAAGCGAAGTCTTCATGGCAGAACCTGCATCATGCACATGCAATGATTCGCGCGCTTCGCCGAAGAAGACCAGCCATGTCATGCGGAAGGTATAGAAAGCCGTCATCCCCGCACCGAGCAGCATTCCGACGTACGCCCAAATTGGCCCATCCGCGAGACCGACTTCGAGAATTAATTCCTTGCTCCAAAAACCGTTCAAGATGGGCAAGCCTGCCAACGCCAACGCACCGAGGACAAAGACATTCCGCACGAAGGGCATTTGTTTGCCAAGCGCACCCATGCGGCGCATGTCACGAGTCCCAGCCGCGTGGATGAC
>CAZHOX010000141.1:0-2519 GCA_964534345.1 uncultured Anaerolinea sp. | reverse complement strand
GCGGCATGGATGAGAGCGCTGATCGGGGTCGGCGCTTCCATTGCATCGGGCAGCCATGTGTGGAATGGGAACTGAGCCGATTTCGCAGCCGCCGCGATCAAAAAGCCGAAGGCAACAAAGGCTAATAAATTAGCAGGAATTGTTCCTGCGTTTTCAAGCAAGGCAGAGACTTGATATGTTCCGAGCGTGGAATAGGTAATCAATGCGCCCGCCAACAGCCCCACCCCACCGACCTGGGTAATGATCAACGCTTTGATGCCGCCAGCCACTGCTTTCGGGTCATCGTTATAAAAGGAGATGAGCGCATACGAGCAAAGCGCGGTGATCTCCCAGAAGAAGAACATGAAAAGCAAACTTCCACTGAGGACGAGTCCCGCCATTGCGCCAATGAAGAGCAACACGAAGGTGTAATAGCGGCTCAACTGAGCCTCACCCTTCATATAATCTACCGAGAAGACGACAGCCAGAGAACCCACCACGCAGGCGATGGCTGTCAAAGCGACGGCGAGTCCATCGGGGGTGAAGGTGAGGCTGCCGAAGAAGGCACCCATCGGAATGTCCACTGCTGTTTCAGCGGAGGAGAAGAAGATCAAGGCTAGGGAGGCGAATCCTGCTGCGATGGAAAAAGCAACTGCCAGCGTGTGTTGGAGGCGCGGGTTTTCATCGCTGGTACGCCAAAGAATGAGCGCTCCCAGCCACGGGACGCCGATCACAAATCCTATTAATATCGCTGTCATCTCAACCTCGCAAAGAAGAGATCTTGGAAAGGTCGAGCGTGCCGACGCGAATGCGAACTTGAACCGCAAGCGCGAGAGCTACGACAGCGACGATGGTATCGGCCACGATGACGGTTGCCGCAATGCTTTGACCGAGACCAAGATTGCCAGAGTCTTTACCTGCCAGCACCAACGCGATCACAACCGCTTTGACCAGGACTTGAAGGACAAGCACGATCTTGATCAGGTTGCGTGTGATGAGCAGTCCATAAAAACCGACAGCCAGTAAAAGGATGACTCCAATTAGAACGGCATTCAAAGGATCGAAATTCATACGTGTGACTCCTTTTTAAATTCGGCAGCCACTGGAATAGATTCTTTCTGTATTTCAATTTTGTGTTCTTTTTCCGAAAGAAGGCCCAGCACCCCCATCACGCCTGAGAAGATCAACGCCACCTGCACCCACACATCGAGAGCGCGGTGTTTCCAAAGCACTTGTGCAAGCGTCACTTCAGGTGTTGTGGATGGCGATGTTACTAATGGGAATGCCATCCATCCAACAAGGATGGTGATGGTTGCCACCAAAACAAATGCCAGCGGTTTTGGGATGATGGATGTTGGGTCGAGGTTGTCATCGCCGACCACGCTCAACACATACACCAACAACACAGTGACCAAGCCTGCACCTACACTCAACTCGATCACGGCAACTTCCTGTGCTCCAAGCAAATATAAAGTTACAGATGCCAGAGCACTGACACATGCCAGATAGAGTGTGGAAGGTAACAAGTGTTTTGAGATCATCGCACGATATGCACAAAATGCAGCCCCCAGACCAAGCAGCAAATAGTAAAGGTATTCTGTCATTTTTTCCACTCCAAGCACAATCAGTATAGGACTTTCAACACATTAAAGTATGTGAAATTTATCACAACAATTTGTAGTACTTTGTCCTATTTATTAAGTTGAATTGGATAAATGCAGTATTTATTATGAAGATGAATAGGATTGAGGATTTAAGATCAAAAAGACAAGCAATTGCCTGTCTTTGATTTTATTGAAGATTAGTTGACCTCTTGCAAAGTCAAAAAGCCTAAACACCGAGACACTGAGACACAGAGATTAAGAACTCCGTGCCTCAGTGTCTTCGTGGTTCAAAATAGTTTTTCAGATGGATAACCTGTAACTTATGCAAGAAGTCTATTAATTCACCACAGATAAACACTGATTTTTTGATGGCATGAGAATTGAACACTCCTCCCATCCTTTTTATCTGTGTTCATCCGTGGTGAAAGAAATAACTGTCTCGAAACGATTCGCTATGCATTGTATTTACACCGCAGCATGGAAGCGCAAGATCACAGTGCTCCCCTTCCCCACTTGGCTTTCTAAAATAATTTCACCATCCTGAGCTTCCACAAGAGTCTTCGCAATGGGCAAACCAAGTCCAAAACCTGGAATCGTGGATGTATCATCACCACGATAGAAGCGATCAAAGACGTGTTCAAGTTTATCAGCGGGAATACCTTCGCCAAAATCCTGCACGCGGATTTCAACCTGCTTGCCCATCTGCTGTGCAGTCACGTTGATATTTCCTGAGGAATGTTTGAGGGCATTATCCAACAAGATCAATGCCACTTGTTTGAAGGCATCGCGGTCACCAAGAATGGAAAGATCTTCAGGAATATCCAGATTGATCTGACGCTGAGGGTCAAGTTGACGGGCCTGACGACACGTCTCTTCCAATACAGCGGATGCATCCATCGCCTCTTTTGCCAAGCTGCGGCCTGCATCTGCCCGAGC
>CAZHOX010000140.1:0-8131 GCA_964534345.1 uncultured Anaerolinea sp. | reverse complement strand
GACTATGGATAAAAAACTCGAACCAATCGTAAAAGCAGTGCAGACCAAATTCGGCGCAACCTTTGAAGAGTTCCGCGATGAGGTGCATTTGTTCGTTAAACCCGAACAGATCGTGGAAGCATTGACCCTTCTGCGCGACGAACAGAATTTTGAATTACTCTCGGCGTTAACTGCGGTGGATTATTATCCCCAGTCAACGCCGCGTTTTCATGTGATCTACCAACTCACCTCGATCGAGAAAAATCTGTCAGTGCAGTTGAGAGTCCCAGTAAACGGAGACAGCCCCAAAGTCCCGACCGCGACGCGGGTGTTTGGTTCAGCGAACTGGCGCGAGCGTGAACTTCTTGATATGTTCGGCATCGAGGCCGAGGGACATCCTGATCCACGCCGTATTTTGATGCCAGATGATGCCGAAGGCCACCCCCTCCGCAAAGATTATCCGCTCGGCTATGAAGAACCGCAGTTCTCTTTTAACTTTGATGAGATCAACCTGCGCAAGCCGTACGCAAAGGAATAATTTATGACCCAGATTGAAGAAGTCAGTTTAGATCAATACAAGCACCTGGTTTCCGAGCGTGCGCTGACAGGCGAGACCATGTTGTTGAACATGGGGCCGCAGCATCCATCTACGCATGGTGTGTTGCGCCTGCTCCTGGAGTTGGATGGCGAGATCGTTGTCAACTGCATCCCTGATATTGGCTTTTTGCACACAGGCGTTGAAAAGAACATGGAAGCCAAGACCTACCAAAAGGCCGAAGTGATGACCGATCGCCTCGACTACATGAACACGATGGGAAATAACCTTTCGTATGTAATGGCAGTTGAAAAGTTGATCGATGTAGATGTTCCCCCGCGCGCGCAGGCTTTGCGTGTGATTCTTGTGGAACTTCAGCGCATTGCTTCGCACCTCGTTTGGCTTGGCACATCCGGCCTCGACCTTGCGGCCATGTCCATGTTCCTGTATTGTTTCCGCGAGCGCGAACAGATCCTCGATATTTTTGAACTCGTCTCCGGCCAGCGTATGATGACAACTTACATCCGCCCGGGTGGTGTGTGGCGCGATGTGCCCGTTGAATTTGAAAAAGCCGTCCGCGACTTTATCAAAGTATTCCCGAAACGCATTGACGAATACGAAACCTTGTTGACGAAGAACCCGCTTTTCATTGACCGCATGGTGGATATTGGTTACCTGAGCAAAGAGACGGCTCTTTCCTACGGGGTAACTGGTCCTACATTACGGGCATCAGGCGTCAACTGGGACCTGCGCAAAGCCCGCCCATACATGGGTTATGAGCAATATGATTTCAATGTGCCGACCCGTACCGAAGGCGATACATATGCCCGTTACCTCGTCCGCATTGAAGAATTGCGCGAATCTTTGAAGATCGTGGAACAGGCATTGAACAAACTTCCGCTTGGTCCCGTTCGTTCCGAGAATCGCAAATTTGTTCCCCCCCCGCGTTCAGAGATCGGCGTGAGCATGGAATCCCTCATCCATCACTTCAAGTTGTGGACGGAAGGTTTCCCCGCACCGAAGGCATCCATTTACAGCGCAGTTGAATCTCCGCGCGGTGAATTGGCTGTGTTCCTTGAAGGGGATGGTGGTCCCAAACCCTTGCGCGTTCACATGCGCACCCCATCCTTTGATAATTTGGGCGTAGTTCCAGAAATCGTAAAGGGATACCTGGTGGCAGACCTTGTCGCCATCCTTGCTTCGATTGATATCGTCCTCGGAGATATTGACAGATGAGCCTTGAGAAAACCTATCCGAAGGAAGTAAAACAAATCCTTGCCAAATACCCTCCAGAGCACAAACGCTCGGCGGTCATGCCGCTTTTGTACCTTGCCCAGCGCGAGGAAGGTTTTATCAACAAAGCTGCCATGCAGGATATTGCGCAGTTGTTGGATATTACCGAAACAGAAGTTGCTTCCATTGTTGGCTTTTACTCGTTGTATCACGATGAAAAAGCTGGCAAATACCGTATGCAAGTTTGCACTGACTTGCCTTGTGCCTTGCGCGGTGCAGATGAATTCCTCAATAACCTCTGCGGCAACCTCGGCATCAAAGTAGGGGAAACAACCCCCGATGGGCTAATTACCCTTGAAGCAGTGATGTGCCTTGCCTCTTGCGACAAAGCCCCCATGTTCCAAACTCAGGGTCCTGATGGAATCAAATACCACGATTTGATGACGGTTGATCGCACGATGGAATTGATCGATGCTCTCAAGCAGGCGAACAAGGAGGAGAAGTAATGGCTTACGTCCTTTTACGCCATCGCGATATCCCAGACATCAACAAGATCGATGTCTATAAAAAGAACGGCGGTTTTGCTGCCTTCAAAAAAGCAGTGACCAAAATGCAGCCTGTCGAAGTGACCAACGTGGTCAAAGACTCTGGCCTGCGTGGACGCGGCGGCGCGGGTTTCCCCACTGGTATGAAGTGGTCCTTCATTGATAACAAGAACTGGCCGCATTATGTGGTTGCCAATGCAGATGAATCCGAGCCGGGAACATTCAAAGACCGCGAGATCATGGAAAGCAACCCCTTCCAATTTTTAGAAGGACTTGCGCTTGCCAGTTATGCGGTCGGTGCAAACGCTGCTTACATTTATCTGCGCGGCGAGTTCTGGCAGGTAGCAGCCTTCCTCGATGAAAAGATCGCTGAAATGGAAGCAGCCGGTTATCTCGGTGATAATCTTTTTGGCACTGAATACTCGTTGAAAATTTATACCCATCTCGGAGCCGGCGCGTACATCTGCGGCGAAGAGACCGCTTTGCTCGAATCCATCGAAGGCAAACGCGGGCAGCCTCGTGTTCGTCCGCCGTTCCCGCCATCCTATGGTTTGTATGGCAAGCCGACCATTATCAATAACGTGGAAACATTTACCAATGTCCCGATGATCCTCGCCAACGGCGCGGATTGGTACAAGGCGATGGGCACAATGGACAGCGCAGGTGTGAAAGTATTCTCCCTCTCTGGCCGTGTGCGCAAGCCTGGTAATTATGAACTTCCATTCGGAACCACCTTCCGCCAGTTGATCTACGAACATGCAGGTGGCGTTCAGGATGGCCGACCTGTCAAAGCGATCATGCCTGCGGGCGCCTCCTCCTCTTTGATTGTGGTGGATGACAAGGTGTTGGACACGCCGATGGATTACGCCTCTGTTCGCACACTGGGAGCTGATCTTGGTTCTGCGTCAGTGATCGTGCTCGATGACACCGTGGACATAGACTGGGTCATCAACAAGACTATCAAATTCTTCAAACATGAATCTTGCGGTAAATGCACGCCCTGCCGCGAGGGTAATTATTGGATGAGAAACCTCACCAACCGCATTCATTCCGGCAATGGTTCATCGCAAGATGTAGACCTGCTTTTGAATGTGGCCAAACAAATGCAAGGCAAATGTTTGTGCGCATTGGGTGAATTCTCCACAATGGCTGTGGTGACCGGTATCGAAAGATTCCCGCAGGATTTTAAAAAAGTAGTAAAGGCTTAACGGAGCACGCATGACGAAACAAGTCACGCTTTCAATTAATGGATTAACTGTAACTGTGCCGGACGGAACTCTGGTTGCAGATGCGGCAAAGATGGTGGGTATTGATATCCCCGTCTTTTGCCACCATCCCAAACTTGAGCCTGTTGGCATGTGCCGCATGTGTCTGGTGGAAATTGGCCGCCCCATGCTGGATCGTGCTACCGGACAGGTGGTGATGGAGAACGGCCAGCCCAAAATTCAATTCTTGCCCAAGCTGGAAACAGCATGCACCAACCGCGTTTCTGAAGGCATGGTCGTAATGACTACCTCAGACAAGGCCAAGGATGGACAGCAGGGCACTGTTGAATTTTTGCTCACTTCGCATCCGCTGGATTGCCCTGTCTGTGATAAGGGTGGCGAATGCCCATTGCAAAACCTGACCATGCAATTCGGTCCGGGAAAGAGCCGCTTTAATTATGACGAGAAACTGCATTCCGAGAAGCATGTCCCGCTGGGTGAATTGATCTGGCTGGATCGCGAACGCTGCATCCAATGTGCTCGCTGCATCCGCTTTCAGGATGAGATTGCTGGTGAGGCGGTGCTCGGCTTTGACGAGCGCGGACGCAACACCCAGATCGTCTCCCTTTCGGACCCTGGGTTTGATTCTGTTTTCTCGGGCAATACCACTGATATTTGCCCTGTAGGCGCGTTGACTACTGCGGACTTCCGCTTTGGCGCCCGCCCGTGGGAGTTGAAAGCTCAGGCTTCCATTTGTACGCAATGCCCAGTGGGGTGCAACACCACACTCAATACCCGCCGTGAAGCAAAAGCAAATGGCGATATTGTGGTGAAGCGTGTCATGCCGCGCCAGAATGAAGAAGTGAACGAGATTTGGCTGTGTGACAAGGGACGTTTTGCCCACCACTATACGGAAAGCAAGAAGAGACTCACCAAGCCGATGGTTCGCAAGGAAGAAAAACTTGCGCGTGCTTCGTGGGATGCCGCTACAAAGTTTGCGGCTGAGAATTTCGTTGCCAATAAAAAAGATTTCGTTGTGCTGGCTTCTGGCCGTTTGGCAAATGAGGATTTGTTCAACCTCAAGTCTCTTGCAGACCATGCGGATGGTACAGCTATTTTGTACTCCGATATGGGTGGCGGTGACCTGACCCAGTTGGTGGGTGTGGGCGCTGGCACGAACATTGGCAAGATGGGTGCGGGGGATGCGATCCTCGTAGTGGCGTCTGATTTATATGAAGAAGCTCCCATTTGGTGGCTGCGTGTGAAGCAAGCCGCAGACCGCGGTGCGACTTTGATCGTGGCGAATCCGCGTGAAACAAAATTGGATAAATTTGCAAAGTTCACCATCCGCTATGCGTATGGCGATGAAGCAAAGACCATTGCTGATTTCAGCAAGAAAAGCAAGATTTCGGATGAATTCGCAAAGGCAAAAAATGCGATTGTGTTCTACGGCAGTGAAGGATTGGGCTTGAATGGCTCATCCACATTGGCTTCGGAATGTGCTGAACTTTTGAAAGAGACAGATCACATTGGCAAACCGAACAACGGTTTGATCGGTGTTTGGCAGCGAGCCAACGATCAGGGCGCATGGGAAGTTGGTTTCCGTCCTGTACCTGACATGGAAAAGGCTCTCAAAGGAAAAGCGGTTTACATTGTAGGCGCTGACCCTGTTGGAGATGACCCGATTTTGGCGAAGGCTTTGAAGGGTGCCAAGTTCGTTGCGGTGCAGGATGTGCTTGAAACCGCAACCACTGAAATTGCAGATGTGGTTTTCCCTGCACAGGCATTTACTGAACGCGAAGGTACATTCATTTCCGGTGAACGCCGTGTACAGCGTTTCTATCCTGCGGTTCCTGCCAAAGGCGACTCGAAACCTGATTTTGCAATTACATCCCAGCTTGCCAAACAGATGGGCGTCATTCTCGAAGGTTCATCTGCCTCCGTGGTGTTCGATATTCTTGCGAATTCCATTGATGGCATGGCAGACTTGAGCTATGCAAACCTCGCTGAGGTGCATGGTCAGTGGCCAATTGTTGGGCGTGGTGACTTGTATTATGGCGGCACAACTTATGAGAATACACAGGGGTTGGGTGTCCAGCTCCTCCCGATGGCTCAGGCTGGGGGAACAGTCCGCATTTCAAAGGTCAGGAAAGAAGCGGCTCTTCGTCCCAAAGAAAAGGAATTGATCGCTGTCCCTGTCACTAAGTTGTATGACCGCGGTGTGACGATTAATCCTGCACAGTTATTGAGTGAGCGAGTGGGCGAGGCTGCTGTGGTGATGCACTCAGCTACTGCAAAGAAGTTGGAATTGGCAGCGGGCGTGCAGGTCAAGATCAGTTCTGAAGGCGTGAATGGGGAAGCCCTTCTAAAGTTGGACGATACGATTTCAACGGGTGTGGTATTGGTGCCGCGCAGTATGGGTATTGCCATTCATGAACCTGTGGTCGCACGCGTCCAGATGTTGGCCGCATCTGGGAAGGTGAAATAATATGGATTGGACAATCTGGCTTGAATGGGTAATAAAAGGGTTTGTTTTGTGCCTGATCCTGTTGACAGGATTTGCGTACTTGACCTTGTATGAACGCCGTGCGCTGGCTCGTATGCAGATTCGTGTGGGGCCGAACCGCGCTGGTTTTCAAGGTTTGCTCCAACCTATTGCGGATGCGGTCAAGTTGATCTTCAAGGAAGAGTTGACTCCCGGCCATGTGTACAAGGTTGTTTTTATTCTTGCGCCTGTACTAACTGTGGTGCCTTCATTGATTCTTGCGGCGGTTATTCCGCTTGGCAGTTCTTTTACAATGTTCGGGCGTGTGATCACCCTGCATGTTGCGGATATCAGCGTGGGCGTTTTGTATATCATGTCCATTGCTTCCATTGCGGTGTACGGCATTGTGTTGGCGGGTTGGTCAAGCAATAACAAGTACGCCATGCTGGGCGGCATTCGTTCCTCCGCGCAAATGATCTCGTATGAACTTTCTCTTGGCTTGTGCTTTACGATCGCTATTCTTCTCGGTAATTCGATGAACTTGAATGAGATCGTCAATGCACAGAAGGATATGTGGTTTGCAGTAGTTCAACCGGCAGGTGCGTTGGTCTTCATGATTGTGACCCTTGCAGAAGTGAACCGCGCTCCTTTTGATATGCCCGAAGCGGAACAGGAATTGACGGCAGGGTATCACGCCGAATATTCCGGCATGAAGTTTGCCTTGTTCTTCATGGCTGAATATCAGAAGATGATCGTCATCTGTATGATCGCTGCGACCTTGTTCTTCGGTGGGTATCGTGAGTTCTGGTTCTTGAAAGATACTTTCTTAAGCGTAGACCGCTTCTGGTTCCTTGGGCCGATCTACCTGCTCTTGAAGGTTGTTGTGTTGTTGTTCTTCATGATCTGGGTCCGTGCCACCTGGCCGCGCATCCGCTATGACCGTTTGATGTCGTTCGGTTGGAAGATCCTTTTACCATTATCGCTGGTGCTTGCCTTTATTACTGCCACGGGAATTTTGCTGGCACAGGAATTGAATAACCCATTGTTCTTCTGGAGCATTCCGATCCTGTCCATTATTTGTGTACTTGTGGCGGTTGTTTTTATCAGCCGCGACTTGAGGAGAAAATCTCATGGGCGTATTTGATCCCATTATCGAGCTTTCAAAAGGTTTGGGCGAAACCCTGCGCTCCTTCCTTTTTGAGAAGACCGTTACCTATCAATATCCTGAAGAGAAGCGTCCCGTTCGTCCGCGTTTTCGTGGCCGCCATGTTTTGAAACGCTACGAAAATGGTCTTGAAAAATGCATTGGATGTTCGCTATGTGCGGCAGCCTGCCCTGCGGATGCGATCTTCGTGGAAGCCTCTGAGAATACGGATGAGAAACGCTTCTCTCCTGGCGATCGGTATGCCTCCACCTACGAGATCAATATGCTTCGCTGCATCTATTGTGGCTTCTGCGAAGATGCCTGTCCTACTGAGGCCATCGTCCTTGGCGACAATTACGAGCTTTCCTTCACAGATCGCAAACAGGCTATCTACCCCAAAGAGATGCTTCTCGAAGCCGTCCCCACAGCAGATATGACCACTCCGCGCAAAGTGGAGCCTGGTGTATTCAAACGCTCTGTTCCTGAGATGAAAGACTCAACAGATTAACGATTTTCGATTTTAGATTTACGATCGTCAATCGTAAATCGGGAATGAATTGCCTATGAATTCTGACTTGATCGTTTTTATCGTCCTTGCCATTGTCTCCATTGCAACAGCAATGGGAATGGTATTCAGCCGCAACGCGGTGTATTCTGCATTGTTCCTCGTGCTGAATTTCGTCACGGTGGCAGTGTTTTATCTTCTGCTCGGCGCTCCGTTCATCGCCATGTCACAGGTGACCGTGTACGCAGGCGCGATCATGGTGCTCTTCCTCTTCGTGATCATGCTCCTTGGCGCGGAAAGCATTGCATCCACAAGTGATCTGCCCTGGCAGAAGCCTCTGGCTTTCACGCTTGCACTCGTCCTCGTGGTTGAGTCGATCTACCTGATCGTCTCCCGAGCACAGATGGATAGAGTTATCACAACGCCTGATGCTTCCATCAATACTGTGGAAAACCTCCGCGAAATGGCAATGACCTTGTACAGTCAGTATCTCTTGCCAT
>CAZHOX010000139.1:5499-8178 GCA_964534345.1 uncultured Anaerolinea sp. | reverse complement strand
TCCAGCAGCCACTCTGCATATTTAAACGGAAGCAGGTACAGGCTAAGATAGACCGCGTAGGCATGTCGGGCAAGGTTATCCCACAGATGGTCAACTCCCCAGTGGCCGTTATCCAAATAAGCCCGCAAATAGGAGGGAGAATCAAATTCCCAACCCGCATGAAGCGATTGAGATTCTGCGATCATCAGCGCCAGATCTGGGAGCTCCTGCTCAATACGCTCGGCATCTTCCATGAGGCGATCCCACGAAGTGAGCATATCGGCGATGAGCGAGTGATACATGGAAACGGCCAGCGAAACCCCTTTGCGCTGTTTCATTTTACGAAGTGAGCCGACCAAACGATCTGCTTCGATGATCGTGGCAAGGCGGAATTCGCTATCTGACCCGAGAAGTTTTACAAGCCCGATCTCACGCAGATACAAACGAACAGGATCTTCAGATAGTTCGGCAGCTACTTCAACAGAGCGCAGGGGCAATATGTCATCAAAATCTTCATCTGCCTGTGCAAGCAGAACTTCATCTGGCTCAATTGCATCATCTGAAATAAGCAGGCTTTTCTCATCCGCCAGAGATTCCATAACGGCATCCACGGAAAGAGCATCTTTGATCGGTCTGGTTTTCCCCGGCTTTTCTTTTTTTACTTTTGATCTTATTTTTGTATCGGCCTTCAACTTCTTTGTTGGTTTGCTTTTTGCGGGCATGGTTTCCCTTTCCCAAAATAGATCGTGAATAAAATTCAAACCAATGGGACAGTCTATTTTTCACTTTACGATCTTGCGTTTGGCTTGATCCAAACTATGCAGCAGACGGGTAAATTGAATAGTCTGTTCCTGATATACCTTTAAATTTGTGCCGCCTTGCTGCTGATCATCCTCCTGCAGAAAGCGCAGTTGGTTCACATTGATCATGGCGTGTGCGCGGCGCAGGTCTAAAAAGCGCGAGAGCAATTCTTCCAACAGCTTATCGTCAAGCGTATCAAGCGTTTCGGTTTGGGCAAGCAGTTCTTTGGAAAGCCCATCCACTTCTTCTGGCAGTTCGCCCATGATAAAACTCTGGTGTTCTTTTTCGTCCTGCCGCACCGCCTGGCTGACAACGCCAAACAACAACTGATGGTCAGTATACTCGAAGTCTTCCCCAGCAAGCGGGCTTAACCCAAACTCCTGCAATTTCCTATCCAAACGATACAACAACTCTGGCTTGCGGTACAGCATTCCCAAACAATATGATTCAATTTTCCGCCGAGGATTGACCGCCACCACTGGCATATTCGCCGTTTGAGTTTTTACCGCCTCTCTGGGCTTGCGCCTCACAACCGGAGCCTGAACCTGAGTGCTCGTCAAAGCGCGTTCATCTACCTTTAGCATTCTCGACAATGCCTGACGATACGTATCACGTTCCAATGCATTGGGAAGGTCTTCAATTAAAGGAAGCACTTGCGCCGCGATCTGATTCTTGATCTTGGCATCATTCAAGTCCTGCCCTGCCGCCAGCGAATCCATCACATGTGTAACGATGGGCTTGGCATTTTCAATGAGGTGTTTCCACTCTTCTTTATCGCGTGCTACGATCTCATCAGGGTCAAGGTCGTCGGGCATGGAGGCAACCCGCAAATCGGCTTGCAGGCGAGCTTCATTTTTCAATAAGCCACGTGCATCGAAGCCAAGTTCGCCTTCGCGGTCCATTGCAGAGCGGGCGGCATCCAACCCACGCAGAACAGCTTTTTGACCGGCTGCATCGGGGTCGAGCGCGAGCACGATCCGTCGTGTGGATTTTTTGAGCAAGCGTAATTGATCTTCTGTAAGCGCCGTCCCCATTGGTGAGACAACATTCTCATACCCCGCCTGATGCAATGCGATCACATCGAGGTAGCCTTCTACGATCACTGCCTGGTCAGCAGCGCGAATGGGTTTGCGGGCGCGGTCTAATCCGTACAGAATTCTGCCTTTGGAGAAGATGGGTGTTTCGGGAGAATTCAAAAATTTGGGGATGTCGTTCGGGTCTACGATTCTTGCACCGAAGCCGGCCATCTTCCCATTTTCATCACGGATGGGAATCATGATACGGTTGCGGAATTTGTCGTAGCGTTTGCCATCTTCGCGTTCGGTGAGCAGGCCAACTTCGAGTAATTCCTGTTCTTTGAAACCGCGTTGGGTGAAATATTTCAAGGCGTTGTCGTAGCCGCTCGGAGCAAATCCCAGCCCAAAGGTTTCGATGGAAGCGTCTGTCAATCCACGTTTTTCATGGAGATAGGTCAAAATATCCTTGTTTGCAAAAAGCTGGGTACGGTAGTAAATGACCGCATCTTCCAAAAGTTTGCGCAGGTTCTGATAGGCTTCTTTTTGTTCGGGCGATTCACGCTGATATTCTTTGATCTCCACGCCTGCACGCAAAGCCAGTTTTTGCATGGCTTCTTTGAAATCCAGTCCATCACGCTTCATTACGAACTTGAAAATGTCACCGCCTTCGTTGCACTGACCAAAGCATCGCCACGTACCAGACTCGGGCCAGACCACGAATGCAGGGGTATGCTTATTATCATGGAAGGGACAAAAGCCCGTATAGTTCTTGCCTGCATGGCGCAGTTTGACGCCGGCCTCAGAAACGAGGTCAACAATATCAATACGGGATTTGATTTCATCTAATGTGGACATAGGGTGATTGAATTATAGACGTATTTGC
>CAZHOX010000139.1:0-5399 GCA_964534345.1 uncultured Anaerolinea sp. | reverse complement strand
TTAACAATTGGAGCAGGTTTTTGCACAGAGAGTGGTTGTTGCTCCTGCTGCAAGGGTTGCGTTGAAATAACTTCCGGCTCGTTAAATGAAATTGGTTCAACAAATGGTGAAATTGGAGTTGGAATGGATATCTCCTCCCTTAGTTTTTCCAGGCGAACCTGTGCAATCACGCTGGTTGGGTCAATTAGCAAAACGCGTTCCATGCACTCGATCTGTTGTTTCGTGTCGGAAACTGTCAGCCCAAGCAGCCACCATCCCTGCGCCGAGTTTGGATTCTGCTGAAGATACCCAGCGAGAAGTGGAAGCGCCTCCTGTTTTTTCCCTTCTCGTAGGAGTTTTTCCACAAATTGCAAGTCTGTTTTATCTTGTCCTGCCATAATTCAGTTGTATATCTGCACCAATTAAATTAAAACTGAAACACATTCTTTACGATAAAAAATGCGGCAAGCCTCCATAGCCCGCCGCATTTTTTATGATCTTATTTTTCTAAACCAGTAACTACATCTTTACGGAAGCGTATCCAGTGTAATCGGAGGCTCAGGCGTGGAAGTTGGCGGTGCTTCTGTTGGTTCGGGCGGAATCTCTGTAGGAACTTCCGTCTCGGTTGGCGGGACCTCTGTAGCTGTGGGCGGCACATCTGTGGCCGTAGGCGGTACGTTCGTTGCAGTGGGCGGAATCTCTGTAGCTGTTGGTGGAATCTCTGTCGCTGTAGGCGGCACATCTGTGGCTGTAGGCGGAATTCGTGTTGCAGTTGGCGGAATCCGCGTTGCGGTTGGTGGGACTTCTGTTCGTGTTGGTAAAACTCTGGTTGCGGTTGGTAAAGGCGGGATGGGCGTTGGAGCAGGGAGAGTGGCTGCTTCCACTAAATAAGTATTCAACTCTTTGGAATTCAGGCCAGCGTCGGTCAATATTTGTTGCTGTGTACGGAGAGCGGGCATAATACGCACAATTTTCTGGTTAGCATTTGCAGATTGAAGCCTGGAGATGACCTCCACATATCCATTCATCGCGCTGGCACTGAGTTCTGGGTCATCAGCTACTGCGATCCATTCATCAATACGGCGCTCAGCCAGAACAATATCAATAGAAACAGGATCTAATGAGATGGCACGCCAAACCAATTCACTTGCCCGTTTCCAATCATAAAGCGGCTCTCCTGGCAAAGCGGACTGGGCTTGAGCCGTTCCCGTTGCCAGAAACGCAACGATCAGCATCGCAAGCACTGACGCCACCCGCCAGGAAACTGTCATGTTCACATTCCTCTGCGGTCGGCGTGGATGAGATACCATATAGTGAAGCAAAGCTTCGCGGGTATAGGCAATAAAAGTAGGTAAAGGGGTTACATCACGTGCAGAAGCCAGAGAAATTACCGTCTGTAACAGTGGAGCTAATTGAGCCGCATACTCTGGGTAAAGGGCAATTAATTCCTCTTGAGTGGCTGTTTCATTTAGAAGTTTTATCTGGCATTCGGAAAAAATTCGTTGGAATTTTCCACCTTTTATTTTTATTTCTTTTTCTTCCAGATGCTCTGCCAACATTTGTAAAGCGTGGTTCTGTAAAGCACGAATATTGCCTTCGCGCATACCCATCAACCGCGAAATCCCTTTAACCGGCATACAGACAATGTATTTCAGTATCAAAACCTGCCGTTCCTCCTCTGTGAAAAACTGCAGAGCCTGCCGGATGCTCTCAATAGCATCATTGGAAGTAAGAGAAGCAGAAACTAGAAATTCCTGAATACTGGTCTTGGGGTTTCCATGAGTACGGAAATAAATATTTACCTGGCTTCGCGCAATCGAATAAAGCCATGAAATAAAAGGCAAACCTGCCTCTTTATAATCATTGAGCTGTTTCCATGCGGTGAAAAAGGTCTGGAAGGTAATCCCTTCTACTGCCCGGTCATTTGCAACTTGCAAGTAAATATAACGATGAATACGCTCAACGTATGCATCGTATAGCTTCACGAATGCAGTAACATCCCCAGACTTTACCTGATGAATCAGGCGAGTCTCTTCGGGAAGCAATTCCATCAAACGGTCAACCGGACTAACATTAATCATAATTTCAATCAAAATAAAACATTATGGCTGTATTTTATGACAGACGATGCATTTCCCCAAATCCGATTTGAATGTGATGAGCCAAACTTATTTTATAATATTCTACAATAATCTTATAGAAATTACTACTACACTAATGGCAAATTGCAACTATTTTGCAATATTTCACAAGAGAAGAGGGCTATTGGATGCCAATTTGCCCTCCTCAAATGCCTTTTACATAGACATGTTATTTTTCATCGATCACATTCACCAGCACCGCCCGAACAACGCGACGATAGCTATACGAATGAAACAGCACCCTGTACTCCTCACAAGTGACCAAGGTTAGCCAGGCTTTGTCTTCATGCTTTAGAACAGATGAGAGATCATCTGGCGCGATTCGTTTTGTCTGGCGCACTTCATAAATATACACCTGCCCAAACGCATGGACTTTTATCACATCTCCATATCCCAGTTCTTTCAATTTATAAAAAGTGCCGGGCTGATTGAAAGCATCCCATACATGCGCAGTGATGACAGAATTCCCCTCCCAAGTTGGGAAGGCCGTTTCATTAAGCCAGCCTGCATTTGCGCCAAGCCAGCTAACATCCCAACCATCTTTTGAGAGCGGCACACCAACGATCGGTGTGAAAACTGTTAATTTGGGAATCTCCAGCTTGAGGTCGGAGAAAGAAGCGTAGGCTTTATTTGCAGGTTGAGTTGGCAGGCGGGTGATGCTCCCAACCGGAAAACCTGTGGCAGGCAATTCCACATCTGAATTTCCAAGTGTGGTGCTTGCAACCTGGCTAATCGTAAAGTTGATCAATGTATCGCTCAATCCATTATTGAGTTTATTTCCCAACAAGTCTTCAATAGAAGTGGAGCCGCAAACAAAGAGGCGATAAGCATCAGGGGCGAGCGAAGCGCCGTTATTAATATTAAGTGTGGCGATGTAAGGGCCGCTTCCGCCATTGTTGGTATAGGTTGCTCCATTGACCTTGATCTTCACATCATCTGCAACAAGACCGCCCTCGCATGAAACCGTATCAAACAAAGTATTCTTGCCAGCCCGCACAAGTAGAAAGTTTGCAACATTATTTGCTGCGCCAGCGCTGCCATCATTTTTTACATCCTCATCGAACTCGATCTGTATATGTGTTGGCGAAGAAAGCAGAACAGCATTATTCGCAGGGATGGTATTCGCCGAAAACAAAACATGCGGCGCATTGGTATCCGTTGAATAGTTAACCGTTTTATCCACACTTGCAGATGCTGTGCTTGCGTTTCCGGTGGAGTCCGTTGCAGCGCCAGCATTGACCTCCGCAATGACGGTTCCAGCATTGACCATACCACTTACAGCCACATTAAATGTAGTGCCATCATTCGGCGTAATTTGCGTGACGAGTGCAGTGGTTGCGCCTGCTGTTCCGCTCAAATGGATATCGTCACTAGCAAAACCTGTGACTGGTTCAGAAAACACAACCGTGAAATTGATCGGGGAAACATTCGTCGGGTCGTTCTGCCCTGCGGCTTGCTCCAGTGATACGGACGGTGGAGTCTCATCTGGGATATCTATGACGTTAACGGTGTGTTCGCCGGTGAAAGAAAGGCCGTTGTTGTCTGTCACAGTCACGCAAATCTGATAACTGGCCTTTGTTTCAAAATCAAAAGAGGTGGTCGTTGACAAGGTATTGCCTGTAATGGAGAAGTTGATATTATCCACGCCATTGCCAGCACATGAAACAGAGTTGACCAATGCAAATGTGTGGGTGTCGCCCACATTCGAGTCTGAAGCGCTCAACGTCCCCACCAGCGTACCAGCAGGTTGATTTTCCAAAACAGAATTTGGGATAAGTGTAAAGCCTGTGGGTGCATTATTTGCGGTGATGGAAATATCGTCAATGCCCACCCATTCATCGTTGCCTGTGGCATTCGTGGTCATGATCCGCAACTCAACAATAGGTTGGTTGTTTGCAGCAACAGGCAATATCACATCCACATTTGTGGACTGTGTGGCAAGGCTGGGGCCAGTAGTTGCATCTGCAATATAGCCCGCTGCGATATTGGTAAAGTTTCCACTTGACCCAACACGATACTGCAAAGCCACCTGTTGGACAGCATTATCTACAGAGCCGTCAATATCCCTTACAGTGTATATGACACGGATACTATTCACCCCCGTGGTATTCAAAAAAATTTTGAGATAGGGCGCATCGGCGGTGCCAGAGCCCTGCAATGCAACGACAGGGTCGGTAATGCCGTCAAACTCCGTCACCCCGCCTACGACATTTGTATTCGGATTAAGCTGGTTGGCATTCACATCCACAACAGGTGCGGCGTCATCCCCTGCAAGCAGGGTTTGAGGGTCAGCGCCCACAGCCGCAGTCAATGCATCGCCACGATACCCAATGATGGATTGCACGCCTGACCAATCATCATTAACGGTAAGCACCCCTGTATTCGTCCAATTCTGCGAAAATGGAGGCACGGCAGAGGCGTTGTTTGCTTTCACAGAAATAACGCCAATACCCGCAGCAACGAGCAAAGCCAACACAAAAAAGAATAGAACTTTTAATTTGGGGACAACTATCATCATCTCCACCCTTTCGATAATTTATTGTAATTAATTTTAGCATGAACGCTTTGGAGTTGGCAAGGTTTAGAGAAAATAATTTCACTTGAACAATGAATCAGTTTTCAACCACAGACCCTTGCACCGCCCGCAAGGGCAGGTGTAAACACGGATAAAAGAGATAGAGGCTGGCTTTTTGATGAGGATATTTACCAATCCGCATTGATCTGCGTTCACACCGCACTGGGTATGGCACAAGTGTGATGAATTTTTAGAAAATCAATACCCAAAAATTGAAAGCGCCCTCAAAAAACGAGAGCGCTCCATAAACAAGCCAGTAAATTGAAATGGCAGGGTAGAAGACTACAGACCAGCTTAGTAATCCACAGTCGGGTCAGACCCACAGTCATGGCCCGAGTCCATACCATTTTCAAACGGGGAAGAGTTCATCTCTTTCATATTGAACTTTCCCAATGCCCGATTATCCACAGACATGGAAACGGCATTTTTAGAATTTGCTTTTTGCAAAATTCCTCCCAGCCTGGCTTGAACACTGGGAGCCGCTGCCGCAAGCAGGCCGAGGCTTATCAGAACAGCAATAACGACTCGCATAACTCTTTTAGACATGCTTATTCTCCTTTTTATCAATCGGCGTGGATGGAAGGTCTTTGCTTAACTTCCGAACAATTCTATTTCCCCACAACAAAGTGTAGCTAAATTATACAAAATTAGTCCAAATTAGCATTAATTTGAAATTAGGCTTTTCTTAGAAAAAAAAGGACGGG
>CAZHOX010000138.1:0-8384 GCA_964534345.1 uncultured Anaerolinea sp. | reverse complement strand
ACACTCGGCACACGCTTCAAACTCGGCATGTTCGATCCTGATGAAGAAGTGCCTTTTGCGTCCATTCCAATGGATGTGGTCGCCAATGATGAGCATCGTCAACTTGCATATCGCACAGCCGCTGAGTCTCTGGTGTTGCTCAAGAACAAGGATAACATCCTGCCCATTAAACCTTCCACAAAGAAGATCTTTGTCACCGGCCCAACCGCCGCCAGTATGGAAGTTTTGCTCGGCAATTATTATGGTTTCAACAACCAGATGGTGACCCTTCTTGAGGGTATTACCGGACGCATCCCTGAAGGCATGGGCATGGAATATACCTCTGGCGCAATGCTGAAGCATGAACGCGAGATCAAAAATACATGGGCGCCGCAAACGGCACAATCTGCTGACTTTGCAATTGTTTGTGCGGGCTTTAACTCCTTTCTCGAAGGGGAGGAAGGTGAGTCACTTTTATCTCCGCAGAATGGTGACCGCGAGAGCATTTCACTTCCAGCCAGTCAGGTGGAGTACATCAAAGAACTTTCAATTCACGGCGTGAAGATCGTGCTTGTGCTTACAGGCGGCAGCCCCATTGCATTAGGCGAAGTCGAAGATATGGTCGATGCGATCCTTTTCGTCTGGTACCCAGGCATGGAAGGTGGAAGAGCCGTGGCAGATGTTCTCTTTGGCGACATCTCCCCCTCTGGCAAACTTCCGCTTACCTTTCCCAAATCGCTCAAGCAGCTTCCCGCTTTTGATGATTACAGCATGATAGGGCGCACCTATCGCTACATGACGGAAGAGCCGCTCTATCCCTTTGGCTTTGGTCTAAGCTATACCAGTTTTGAATATTCGGATTTACAACTCGATAAAAAGAATCTTACGCTCGGAGATTCTCTCAACGTAAGCCTGACCCTCCGCAACAACGGCGCTTCAGACTCAGCCGAAGTTGCTCAGTTTTACCTGACAGATATCCAAGCCTCAAGCATTGTCCCGCTTCATCATCTCATCGGTTTCGAAAGAGTTGTGCTCAAAGCTGGTGAAAGCCGTGAGTTGAAATTCACCATCACCCCTGAGATGATGTCTTTCTTCAACGATGATGGCAAGCTCACCCTCGAACCCGGCGAATTCCATCTCGAAGTTGGCGGGTGTTCCCCCAGCAAACGCGGACAGGAATTGGGAGCTCCCAAACCTGTTACCGGCATATTTGAAATAAAGTAACGTTTTCATCCAAAGCAAACACAACACGATAGTAACAAAAACCATAAGGAGTATCTCATGTCAGACTACACACCCAAACCTGAAAACAAATTCACCTTCGGCTTGTGGACCGTAGGCAATATCGGACGGGACCCGTTTGGAGGTCCCGTACGAGATGCGAAATCACCTGCAGAATTGGTTCGTCTGCTCGGCGAAGTAGGTGCCTATGGCGTCAACTTCCATGATAACGATCTCATCCCAATTGATGCCACACCTGCTGAACGCGACAACATCCTCAAAGAGTTCAAGCAAGCACTTGATGACACTGGCATTGTTGTCCCCATGGCTACCACCAATTTGTTTACTGAACCCATCTTTAAAGATGGCGCATTCACTTCCAATGATCCTAAAGTGCGTGCCTATGCCTTGCAAAAGACCATGAATTCGATTGATCTGGGGGTCGAGCTTGGCGCGAAGATCTATGTTTTCTGGGGAGGCCGCGAAGGAACAGAGACTGATGCAACCAAAGACCCCATCACTGCCATCAAACGCTCACGCGAAGCGATGAACTTCCTGTGCGAATACGTGAACGATAAGAAATATGATCTGAAATTTGCGCTCGAAGCCAAGCCCAACGAACCACGCGGTGACATCTACAATTCCACCACCGGGCACATGCTGGCATTTATCAACACTCTTGACCATCCCGAAATGGTCGGTGTGAATCCCGAAGTGGCGCACGAACATATGGCTGGTCTCAACTTTGTCCACGGCGTGGCGCAGGCATTGGAATCAGGCAAGCTCTTCCATATTGACTTGAACGACCAGGCCTTCGGTCGCTACGACCAGGACTTCCGCTTTGGCGCGGTGAACCTCAAGAGCGCATTTTTCCTTGTAAAACTTCTTGAAGACAACAAGTATGACTCAAGCCGCCATTTCGATGCCCATGCCTATCGCACCGAAGATTATGAGGGCGTGAAAGATTTTGCCCGCGGCTGTATGCGAACCTATTTAATTCTCAAAGAAAAGGCTGCTCAATGGAATGCTGATCCGGAAATTCAATCTCTTCTGGCAGAGATCAATGCCGATGATGGCTCCATGAATCAATACCTTGGCAAATACTCTGCTGAAAAAGCAAATGCACTCAAAAGCCAGATATTTGACCGCCCCGCAATTGCCGGACGTGGATTGAAATACGAAAAGCTTGACCAATTAACAGTCGAGGTTTTGCTCGGCGCTAGATAAGAATTCAACAGCCAGCCAACTCAAAAATTGGCTGGCTGTGAAGAACACAAGTAAATTTTATATCCACAAGGAGGCTGCTATAAAAAGTAAAAGTAATGATTTCAAATTCGCCGAGTTCGATCACATAGTACATCAAATAGCATAAGGAGAATAAGCATGCAAGCTAGACGTACGTTAACCGTCATTTTTTCATTGATCGTTATTGCATCCATGGCTTTGACAGCCTGCGGTGGAGCGAGCAGTGGAAAGACAAAGATCGGCCTTTCCTTCTCTGATTTTGCAACAGAACGCTGGAAGAATGAAGAAGTTTTGATGCGCAAGCTGTTGGAAGAAAAAGGCTATGAAGTAATTTCTGCCGAGGCAAACCATGATGTCAAACTTCAGAACGACCAAATTGATAATATGGTAAGCCAGGGCGTGAAAGGCTTGATCATCGTTGCTGAAGATGGCGATGCCATTGTTACTTCGGTGGATAAAGCCGCAGATGCTGGCGTGAAGATCATTGCTTACGACCGCCTGATCAAAACCTCCAAGATCGCCGCCTACTTGTCCTTTGACAATGTTGAAGTTGGAAGACAACAGGCCCTCGGTGTTATGGCAGCGATTGATGCTGATAATTGGGATGTCGACGCTAACGGACCAGCGCGCGTCGTACAGCTTGCCGGCTCACCCACAGACAACAATGCCACTCTTTTCACCAAGGGCCAGACTGAAATCTTACAGCCTTACGTTGACTCTGGCAAGATAGAGATTGTCGCCCAACAAGGTGTGGAAAACTGGGATGCTGCCAATGCGCTCAAGTTAATGGAGAACATCCTCACTGCACAAAACAACGACATCGATGCAGTCGTGGCTTCCAATGATGGAACCGCACTGGGTGCCTTACAGGCCATGAAGGCACAAGGCTTGGCAGGTGTAGTACCGATCTCCGGCCAGGATGCAACTGCCGATGGTGGTAACAGTATCGTGAAAGGTGAACTCACTGTCTCCATCCTCAAAGATATTCGCAATTTGTCACCTTTGGCCATTGATGTGATGGACAAGTTGATCAAGGGCGAGGCTGTTGATGGAATGAAGAACTTCTCGCTTGCTGAGTTGACCGTGGATGACAGCAAGACCGGTGAAGTTCCCTGCGTATTCCTTGAAGTTCAACAAGTTAATAAGGATAACATCTACGATCTGGTTGTGGTAAGCGGTTTCCAATCTTACGATGATATTTACCGTGACATTCCGGAAGGTGAACGTCCGGCAAAGCCTTAATACAATATAAGCACTGGGATTCCCGACCCTCAACATGAAGGTCGGGAATCCCAAACTGTTATGGAAGCAAATCTTTGAGTCTCAGGAGTTCAAAGTGGATAATGACATCATTCTCGAATTCAAGAACGTAACCAAAAAATTCCCTGGTGTAGTAGCACTGAACGATGTGTCATTTAAGATTCGGCGTGGAGAAATACACGGGATCTGCGGGGAAAATGGTGCAGGGAAATCCACTTTAATGAAAATACTTTCAGGTGTATATCCTCATGATACCTATGAGGGCAGCGTGATCTTTAATGGTGAAGAGTTGCGGTTAGGCGATAGCGCCATTCAAGAGGCAGGTAATAAAGGGATTGCCATTGTTTATCAGGAACTTACCCTGGTGCCCACCATGTCGGTTGGTGAAAATGTTTTTCTAGGCCGTGAGCCCTTGGAACGCGGCTCGATCAATTGGAACAAACTCTATGCTGATACACGGGAAATTCTGACAAAATATCAATTGGATGTTTCTCCTCAGGCGATGGTGAAAAATCTTGGGGTTGGCAAAATGCAAATGGTTGAAATTGCCAAAGCGCTCTCTGAGAAAGCCTTGATTTTAATTCTGGACGAACCCACCAGCGCCCTAAGCGAAACTGAAATTGACAAGCTCATGGATATTCTCGGGATTCTCAAGAGCAATGGTATTACTTGTATTTACATAACTCATAAACTGGATGAACTATTCCGTGTCACCGACCATATCACTGTTTTACGGGACGGCAAAGAGATCGTTACTGAGCCAACCAAAGCATTGCCCCAGGAAAAATTAGTGAGTTATATGGTGGGGCGTGAGATGAAAGAGCGCTTCCCCATCTCAAGCCGCACACCGGGTGATGTTATTTTTAAAGTGGAAGACCTCCATGCACTTGATCCCAATGAAGCCAGCCGCAAAGTGTTAAGTGGTGTTAGCTTCGATGTGCGCAAAGGGGAAATTCTTGGGATCGCAGGTCTGATGGGGGCCGGGCGGACAGAACTTGTGATGACCTTGTTTGGCGAATACGGAAAAATAGTTAATGGAAAAATTCTGTTGAACGGCCGGGAGATCAGACCTGCCAATGCGCGTCAGGCAATTGATGCTGGCTTAAGTTTGGTACCCGAAGACCGTAAGGGAATGGGGCTCGTCTTAATCCAATCTATTTTAAAGAATATTTCACTACCTAATCTGGATCAGTTCTCCGGCTTCTTTCGAATCGATGCCGATGCAGAATTGAAAGCCAGCATGGCACAGTCGAAAAGTCTGACCATAAAAGCACCGAATCTTGAGGTGGCTGTTGAGACCCTCTCCGGCGGCAACCAGCAGAAGGTTGTCATCTCAAAATGGCTGATGTCAAAACCTGTTGTGTTAATCATGGACGATCCAACTCGGGGAATTGACGTCGGAGCAAAGTATGAAATTTACAGGTTGATGAACGATCTGGCAGAAAATGGGGTCGCGATCATTATGATCTCCAGTGATCTGGAGGAAGTGCTTGGAATGAGCGACCGGGTCATGGTGATGTGCAGTGGACGTTCCACCAGCACCCTGCCTGTCGCCGAAGCGACTGTGGAACGCGTCATGGCTTTAGCCACGGGTATGTCATCCTAAAGAGAAGTCAATAAAATCCAAAGAGGTAATTCCATGGGTATTTCCAACCAAACTGCACAGGATAAAACCAACTTCAAGTCCGAGCTATTTCAGGTGTTGCGCCTCAATGTTCAAACATATACGATCCTGTTAGCTTTGATCGGTATTTGGACGATCTTCTTCTTCACCACCAATGGCACGTACCTGGCTCCCCAGAATATTTCCAACCTGTTCCGTCAAATGTCGGTAACGGCATTCCTGGCCGCAGGCATGGTGCTGGTCATTGTGACGGGCAATATTGATCTTTCCGTAGGCAAACTTGCGGGATTTGTTTCAGTCGTTGCAGCCTATTTGCAAGCGAACTTTTGGTACAAATACCTCCCCAATCAACCACTATTATCTGCAGTGCTTACAGTAATCGTCAGCCTTTCAGTGGGCTCATTGTTTGGCGCCATTCAGGGATACATCATCTCTTTTTTGCGCGTGCCATCCTTCATTGTGACCCTAGGCGGTCAATGGCTTCTTACCGGCCTCATCCTGTTGGTCACTGCTGGAAAAACGATACCTGCGAACCAGCCCTGGTTCTCAGATATCGCGCAGGGATATGTCCCGATCGTCTGGGGCTGGGTCTTTGGCGTGGTCGCTATCGCCTTCCTTTTTTGGAATATGTTCCGCAGCCGCCAAAATAAACTCAAGCATGGTTTTGAATTGCAAAATATTTATATTGATCTGTTGGCTGTGATTTTTTCATCATTGATCATCCTTATTTATGTTTATAACGTGAACAGCTATAAAGGCATTCAGAATCCCGTACTGCTGCTTGCAATTACCGCCATGATCATGATCTACCTTTCGAACAACACCCGCTTTGGTCGCTATTCCTACGCCATCGGCGGTAATCGGGATGCAGCCCGCCTCTCTGGTATCAGCATCTCAGGCATGGTCTTCAAAATTTTCGTTCTGATGGGCTTCCTCTCCGGTGTAGGCGGCATCGTACTCGCATCCTACGTGGGCTACGGTACCACCGCAGCTGGCGCAGGATATGAATTAGACGCGATTGCCAGCTGCATCTTGGGCGGCACATCCACACTGGGTGGGGTGGGAACCATTCAGGGTGCAATGATCGGAGCATTGATCATCGCAAGCCTCTCCACCGGTCTGCAAATGATGAACGTGGCTCCTGCATGGCAATATGTGTTGAAGGCCATCGTGCTGGTTTTGGCTGTGCTTGCAGACGTGTACTTCAAGAAGAATCGATAATAAATTACTGAAGAGACAGTTGCCGCAAAGAGCTGTCTCTTTTTATTTTTTGGGAAACTCATGAACGGAGTAAAAACATGGCTTACTTTCTCGGCATAGACACATCCACAACATCCAGCAAGGCGTTGATCATTGATGAGCAAGGCAGTGTGATCGCAGTCGCCTCTACTCCGCATACACTGCAAACGCCTAAGCCTTTGTGGTCGGAGCAGAATCCGCTGGAGTGGTGGGAGGCTGTATCAGCGAGTATCCGCTCTGTTTTGGAAAAAGCAGGCATCAGCGGGGAACGAATCGCTGCTGTCGGGTTGACAGGTCAAATGCATGGGTTGGTCCTGTTGGACGAATCAGGAAATGTTTTACGTCCAGCCATTTTGTGGAACGACCAGCGTACGCAGAGTCAGTGTGATGAAATCCATCAAATTATTGGCAGGGAAAAATTTATTCAGATCACCGGCAACATCGCGTTGACCGGATTCACCGCGCCGAAAATTTTATGGGTCAAAGAAAATGAACCCGAAGTTTATGCGAAGGCAAAGCATGTTTTATTGCCCAAGGATTACATCCGTTACAAATTGACCGGTGAATACGCGATGGACAAAGCTGACGGTGCAGGCACGGTCTTGTTCGATTTGAAATTTCGCGATTGGTCTGATGAAGTTTTATCAGCGCTTGAAATTCCGCGCACATGGATGCCGAAAACTTTTGAAGGGACTAAGTTCACGGGCAATGTCACGGCTGAGGCAGCTTCGCTCACCGGACTAAAGATTGGCACGCCGGTCGCAGCAGGCGGCGGCGATCAGGCTGCTGGTGCTGTGGGTGTGGGCGCTGTGGAGCCGGGAATTATCGGATTGACGGTTGGGACAAGCGGCGTGGTATTTGCCACCACACCATCTGCATTGATCGAGCCCGAAGGACGGCTGCATGCGTTTTGTCATGCTGTGCCGGGTATGTGGCACTTCATGGGCGTGATGCTTTCGGCGGCTGGAAGTTTGCAATGGTATCGCGATACGCTTGCGCCAGACATAAGTTTTGATGAGCTATTAAACGAAGCAGAATCGATTCCTGCTGGAAGTGAAGGATTGCAGTTTCTGCCGTATCTTTCTGGCGAACGCACGCCTCATCCTGACCCGTTGGCACGCGGCGCTTTCATTGGCCTGACCCTACGCCACAGCCGCGCACACATGACACGAGCCGTTTTGGAAGGAGTTGCGTTTGGGTTGAAAGATAGCTTTACGCTCATTCAAAATGCCGGATTGGACACGATCACACAAGTCCGTGCTTCGGGAGGCGGAACGAAAGGTGCGCTATGGCGGCAGATCCTTGCTTCTGTTTTAGAGGTGGAACTGGTCACGGTCAACACCACGGAAGGCGGCGCCTATGGAGCCGCATTGCTGGCGGGTGTTGGTGCAGGCGCCTGGGTGGATGTTTCAAGTGCTTGCAAGGCATGTGTCAAATTAACAGGAAGTACCCTGCCAGACCCCAAGCAGATGGATGCATATCGAAAATCATATAAGGTATTTCAGGGACTATACCCCGCATTGAAATCCACATTTGGTGACATGTAATCGTAAGGCTTTTTTCAGCAAGATGTACGCGGTGCTGGATAACCCATTGGGTTCTATTGATTAAATTCCCAATTACCCTATCATGATCTTTGGACGGTATTGCAGCGCCTCTGCTAGATGTGCGGACTGTATCTCTTCACTCCCCGCCAAGTCTGCGATGGTGCGCGATAATTTGAGGATGCGATGATAAGCGCGCGCCGATAGATTGAGTTGGCTCATGGCCGCCCGCATCAAGCTCTGACCTTCGGGCTGGAGGCTGCAAAATTGCC
>CAZHOX010000137.1:5800-8465 GCA_964534345.1 uncultured Anaerolinea sp. | reverse complement strand
GTGCCTGCGTATGTGCATGTGCAACGGAAAACGATCGGCTACCCAACCAACGGGCAGGAGTTGGAGAGGTATTTGGATAATCAGGGAATTGATTACATTGTGGTTTCGCCAAAGCTGCAATCTCCGCGCAGTATGGAGTTGGATAATTTCACCATCAATCAGTTGCTGCCAATTCTGAATTCACAGGCTGAGAAATTTAAAATAGTTTTTACGAATGAGGAATACAACGTAACGGTTTATGAATATCTTGGCGGAGAATAAAAAAACATCCCGATGAAATTCATCGGGATGTTTCGTGTTTACCAATCAGCCATGCTTTTTACGCGTTGACGTTCAAACATGGTGACAAGGGTTAGCGCGGGAATAGCCCAGCGTTCCTGTTGGTCTGTAAGTTCGCCAAGTTTCTGGAGAGTGTAGCGGTCCACCAAAAGATCGCGTTGCTTCTGGAGTTTGAGAATTGTGGGGCTGTATAAATTTCCGACCTTGAATTCGTAGGAAGGCGCGTAAGCCCTTGCTGCAAAAGGAAGGTTTAATATCTGAATGCGGGTGGAGTAGGGCAAAAAGTCAAACCAGCCTGTGCCACGGGAGGGAACGATCCAACCGAGGACGTTGCCGTTTTCGTTTTGATCCATGACGCGATAGACAAGCCTGCTTGGCAGATTAGAACTAACCGCGTTATTCAACATATTGGCTGCGACGTTGCCGAGCACACCGCCAATGTTTGCGCGGCCATCGCTCGTCATCACTGGAGCGGAAGATTGAACTTGAACATCTTTGAATTCTTCCATGCGCGCCCAGTAATCATCGAGGGAACAGACCATCTTTCCATCGGGAGTGACAACGTCCCAGCGAGTGGATGTGCTGGCGAACTCAAACATCATGCGGAAAGAACTATCACCATTAACCTGATAGACGGTTTTTCCACGGCCATCCACAATGGACATTGAATCTTTGAAAGATACAAAGGGACCGCTCGCCCGCATAATAAACTTGCCATCTCCATTGCGAACATCCACCTGGCGGCCAATGCTGATCATTGGAAATTCGAATTTAATTGGATATGTGTACATGAATGACCTCTCCTAAATACAATAATTGAATGATTTTCAGGATTATATAAACCTTGCGATCATATTGAAATAGTCCATAAGTTGGATAAATTTTCTGTTTCGGTATACTTGTAGTATATTGGGCAGGTGTATTGCACAAGAAACAGGCGTTAAAATACGATCACCATATAAAGCAGAGAAGGCAAAACAAAAGAATGACAGACAGTGCGCCCAACAAAGCAACCCCTTTAATCAACACGCTTCCAGAATTCACTTCGGAAATGTATGCAAACATCGCTCCATCTGAGTTGGTGACTTTTGCCGTGTACATGTTGCAGGATGACGGTCATTATTCCGCAACGGAGGAAATTGTCTCTGCCTGTTTCAGATTGTTTCCCCATCGCTTTTCGCTTAAGAATTATTTTTACTGGCCGGACTCTGCAACAACCCTGTCTTTTTTGAATGAAGCAAAGACCAAAGGGGATTTGAAAGGCAATCCTACTGAAGGATTTGCTGTGAAAGTACAGGGCAGACAAACCGTGAAGCGGGTGGCAAAAGTTTTGGGCGTTACGTTACCCGCGCCAGAAAAAAAGGCTCCAGCGCCAGAGATAAAGCAGGTTGAGCCAGTTCTAACTGCCGAGCCGGAAGCGGAGAAAAAAGAAGAAACTCCACAAGAGACAAAGCCTATCTCACCTTTGTTGAGTGAAAAGCCGGTAAAGAAAAAGGTCTTTGCTCCACAGAAGAAAAAGCCTGCCAAAAAACCTTTGGCAAAAAAGGCGGCTGCAAAAAAACAAGCGGTAGTTTCAGAGGAAAAGAAACCTGTTGCACCTGCGGTGAAGCAAAAGGCTGTAAAGAAAAAGACAGCAATTCTGAAAGAACTGAAGCCGGTAAAGCCTTTGGCAAAAAAACAGGTAATCGTTGAGAAGAAGACACCCACCACCCATGCGGTGACGAAAGTCCCTTCAAAGAAAAAGGTAACTGTTTCAAAGGGAAAGAAAAAATCTGTTGCTATTGCGAAGAGACCGGTTGTAAAGCCTGTAAAGAAGACTCAGCCAAAACAGGTTACGTCTGTAAAAGTCAAAGAGCTGCCAAAACCTGAACCGGTGAAGCAGGAGCTTTTGCTTCAGGTCAAGGTGGAAGAGCCGAAAAAGAAAGAGCGGGCAAAATCTGTTGAGCCTGTGGCCGTCAAGAGGACACCTGCTCCAAAAATGGAGAAGCCGAAGAAGCAGTCACCCGCGCAATTGACCATGCTTCCGTTAGTTGAAGAAAAGAAAGAAAAGCCTGCGCCGCCTGTTGAGAAAAAAGTTGAGCCAAAGCCTGTAAAAGTGGAGATGGTAATCGCTCCAAAAGCAACGATTCAAGTATCGAAGGAAGAAAAGGTCAAAGCTGGGAAAGTGGTACAGGTAATGGAAAGATCGGATGCATACCGCCAATACAAGAAGAATGGCGATAAATCCAGAATCAGCGAATTTGATTTTAGAAGCCTGTTGCTGTGTACGATGGAGTCCTCGCCTGAGACTCTGGCAAGGAACGTGAATACGTTCAAGGGCTATGCCAACATCCAAAACAGACAGGACTTGGTGGTCTTTTTGAATTTTGTAGAAGGCAGTTTTTCG
>CAZHOX010000137.1:3354-5700 GCA_964534345.1 uncultured Anaerolinea sp. | reverse complement strand
AGTAGAAAGTTACAGTATGCAGACCGTGTTGCCTTACAACAGGCAGACCAGGCGATTCGCAAGGATGTGTTCCGTGCGCTGGTGGAGGTCATTACCAATTGCAATGATAGTTATTCCCGTCTTGAACAGGCGGGATGGTCGGTGGGCGGCGAGATCATCATTGACGTGCAAAGGAAGCACAAGAATTCGATCATCCGCGTGCGGGATCATGCCGAGGGTATGACCGACATCCGCATGGATAAAGTCGTTGGCACGTATGGCGAAGCGACCAGTGGATTGAAAGAGGATAAGCATGTCCGCGGGATGTGGGGACGCGGGCTAAAGGATTCCATCTTTGGGTTGGGGCATGGATATGTGCGTTCGTTCAAGGGCGGCAACTTTTACACCTGCTCCCTGCTGATCAAAAAAGGCATCCCCACCTTTGACCTTGAACAGCCCGTGAGGGCCACCGTCCCGCTGCGCCAACAGTATGAAGTGCCGGAAGGCAATGGGACGATCCTTGAGATTCACGTCTCACGCGATGATGTGAAAGTGCCGCAGTTCGATAACTTCCGCAATTATTTGCAGCGCCATTTTGAATTGCGCCCGATCATGAGCAACCCGCGGCGCAAGATCATTTTGCGAGACTTTGCTCCAGATGGGAAACTGCGTCAGGAACACCAACTCAGCTACAAGTCACCGCGAGGCGAAAAAGTCCTCAGCGAGAGAATCAAAATTCAGGGCTATCCTGCCAATGTGAAGTTGGAAGTCTTTCGGTCAGGCATCCAATTATCAACTCGAAGCGAGGAAGGCGATTATGCCGATGGCGGGTTGCTGGTCATCAGCAAGGCCACGGTCATTTCGTTGACCATGTTGAAGTTTGAGAACGACCCATACGCCGCGTATTTTTACGGTTCGATGCAATGCGATTATTTGCATGATCTGTTGAAAAACGATGAGCCGGTGTTGACCGCAACGCGTGACGGCATCAATTGGACACATCCGTTTGCGAAGGCGTTGAAACTGGCAGTGGAAAGTAAACTCGAACCGCTCATTGAAGCGGAGCGCAAACATGCAGTACACGATGAACAAACCAAGCTCGATAAACAATTGCGCCAAAAAATTGACCATGCCCTGCATGAGTTGAACACGATCGCATTCAGTGAGTTGACTGAGAGAAGAGCAGACGGTTCGCAAAAAACAATCGAACTCCCGCCTTCTGGAATTGGTTTCTTCCCCGAACGCGCTTTTGTTCAAACAGGCCAGCATCTTAATTTATTGTTACGCGTGGATATTCAAGAAAAGGCACGAGCAGGCGCAACCGTGAGTGTGATCTCGAACAGCCCTGAAATTATTATTGAAACGCCGCAGGTTGTCATCCATCCGCATAAGACCGATTCCACAATTGGCGAAGCGCGCATTCGCGTGGAAGGCAGGCAGGTGGGCAGCGAGGGCATGGTCACTGCATACATTGGCAAACTGCGTGCCGAGGCATTGGTGCAGGTGCATTCCAAAAAGGAGTTGCAAGCTCCTCCCCCAACCCGCAGCAGCAACGCGCTCTTCACCGACATCCGTTTTGATGACCGCACTGATTCACGCCAGCGTGTTTATTTTGATCGCGTCAACTCGAGCATTGTCATTGCTACGGGTGCGCCTTCGGTAAAAATTTATCTGGATGAAAACAACCGCCTCGACACATCCGTGCAGGGTCAGGTGCTATTGGCAGAACTTGTCACTGAGGCAGTCTGCCGCGAGATCGCGCGCAACGGCGTGGAGCGCGGAAAGTTCCTTGTGCTCGAAGGCTCTGAAGCGGATGCGATCCAGAATCATTTCATTCGTTTGCAGAATCGATACGCGCATTTGATCCATGAATATATTGTGACGATGTAGTGAAAATGGCAGTAACGACTGAAGTCGTTACTACGGGCAAACAAAAAGGACACGTTGACCGTGTCCTTTTTTGTTTGCTACTTTTTATTTCACGGTCAACCAAACACCGAGCATGACGACGCCGAGGCCGATGATGCGCGGCAGGTCTACGGCGCGCTGGGCAACACCGAGCCAGCCAAAATGATCGAGGATGGAACCAACCAGCAATTGACCCGCAAGCAGGGTGATCAATGCGCCTGCCACGCCGATGCGCGGAATCATGTAGCCCATGGCAGAGATGACGATGAGACCAAAAGCGCCTGCCGCCAGGGTGTACCACGGCACGCTTCGCCATTCCCCGAGCTTGCTGCCAAAAATAAAAAGCGGAATCAACGCTGCCAGCGCTCCGCCCGCATGGATGATAAACACGCTTTCCATCATCCCCATACGTTGACTAATGATGCTCGACATGGGGCTTTGCACCCCGATAGCCATTCC
>CAZHOX010000137.1:0-3254 GCA_964534345.1 uncultured Anaerolinea sp. | reverse complement strand
ATATTGTAGATGCGTCCATGCTGGATGGGAGAAACGAATTTATTCCAGGCGAGGATAATGTCGGAGAGATAGAAGAAGAATGCGCCCACAGCGACCAAGGCGGCAGCGGTGGCGTTCCATGAAACGTCCACGAGTTTCATCATGGCGGAGAGAAGCATTATGGAAATGACGGTACTGTAGATAATGATCGGGATGCGCATCCGTCCATTTCCAGTGGCAGGCAAACGGTCCAGAATGCGGCGAATGACGCGAGCACCGCCCAAGCCGATCATCACGGCAAAGACAATCCCGAAGAAATCTATCGATGGGATGGGGATGTTAAATCCAACAATGTAGGCGATGTGTGCAAGCAGGAAGGCGACCAACCCGCCGAGGAAAAATTTATCGAGCGAGATCATCAGAAGCACATCGCCCACCAGAGAGAGCAGAATTCCAACCCCGAACCAAAGCAGTGCGCCATCCATCCCAACGGATAGCAGCAACCAAAAGAAAAGAGAAATCATGACGCCCGGTTTGGCGATGACTTCAAGTTTGAACCAATGTTTTTGAAGTGCCAGCGCTTCGAGCGCGGCAAAGATGAAAGCAGCAAGTAGAAAGATATTCATACGGGTCTCCGGCTGCTATCCTACCATAATCGTAAAGTGGATAATTGCCTGACAGTGCTATACTGCTCGGATGGCTACCAAACAAGTTCACCTCAACTGGGATCCTGACCAGCAGTTCATCCTTCAGGATAAAGATAATTACCAGATCATCATGAAAAAGCCAAAAGGGGTCAGTGCTTCAGACTTGCTGCCCATGGCCTTGATCGGCTGCGCCTCGCACGATGTGGTGGAGATTTTGAATAAACAAAAGCAGGATTTGCATGAGTTGAAAGTGAGCGCTGAAAGCGTGCAGGACGATGACCCGCCGTGGCGTTTCCGAAGAATCACTGTTCGTTTTCAGGTTATCGGCAAAGGGATTGCCCCTGAGAAAGTGCGCAAGGCAATTGAGTTAAGCGAGGAAAAATATTGCTCGGTGTATAACACGCTTAAAGATGCAGTAGAGATCATAAACGAATTTGAAGTAGTGGAGGCATAGATAAAGCAAATCCCCTCTCATTCGAGAGGGGATTTTTATTTTGGCTGTTATAAAGACTTATCTCTCACTTTTGGATTGATACAGGGCTAGGTCGGCGCGGTACAGCAGGTCATCGGGGGTTTTATCACCTTGTTGAACCTCGGTGACGCCAAAGCAAAATGAAATATAAAAATCTCCAGACGGCGAATCTATCGCCATCATTTTTAATGCATCTTGCATCCGCTCCAAGGTTTTCAAAGCATCCACTTCGCTGATCTGCTGAAGGATGAATCCAAATTCATCACCGCCCAGGCGCCCAAAAATATCCCCCTGACGCTTATTACTCTCCATCAATTTTGAGAAGGTCTTTATGGCTTTATCCCCTACGAGATGGCCGTAGGTATCGTTAATCTGTTTAAGATGGTTTAGGTCAATCACGGCAAGGCAAAAGCCGTTGCGATAGCGTTCAAAACGATGCAATGACAAACGAGCATGTTCGATAAAACTTCGGCGGTTCAGAATCCCTGTCAGCGGGTCGGAAGCGGCCAATTCCTCGAACATGGCTCGAGCTTCCCTCTCACGAAGGATGGCACGATACTCAGCCCGCTTAAAACGATTGTTGCGCGAAAGGACGATAATGCCGGTGCCATTCAGCAGGATCAACGTGGTGGTATGAAGGTATTTTTCTCCTGTGGTGGCGACATTGGCTGTGGAAAACAATGCAACGATGCCAAAAATTGTTATGATGGAAATAGGAATGATGCGATAAAAAAACTTATTCGTCATTAACACATACATTGCGATGACCAGAAAATCGCTTACGAATGTGTTCTCTGTGATACGCTCAGGTTGTAGAAAATCGGCGAACTTGGTTGCAATGCTCAAAAACATGCACCAGATAAACACTTGAGTTTCATAGGTGGTTACCCGGGTGGTCTGCCTAAAATTGATAATGAGGAAAACTGAGAAGAAGACAAGCGCCCCCACCAAACTGAATGTGATAAAAAGATCTGTAGTCCAGCCATAATAGGAATAATCAATGAAGGACATAAGCAGAGCCATGAGCGCGGCAACGCCTATCGCAATGGAGGTTAGCTCCATGTCGTTTTTCAGGAAATATTGCTTACATTCCTGATCTAGATCCCCAAGATTGGCGACCAATTCCCTTAGCATTAATAAATTATACGTCAATAAGCTCCATATATAGGTCAATTCATCCGACGTTTTCTCATTATATGGATGATCAATCTCAAATCAAGGACACACTGGGACATCCATCCCAGTGTTCTTTTGTTACTTATTTCGGTGCAAGAATTAATTCCGAAGCATCGCGCTGAATGACCGTATCCCGCGATGAGGGCGAGAATACGGTATCCATCCGCACGATACCTTCGCGAATTTGAAAGACGATAAAAATTTGGTTTTCAATGGTTGTAAACACAGCTGCATATTCCCCTGCCGGATATGCCTCCTCAGAGTAAGCGGAAGCAGATACAGAATATACCGCAAATAAACCAATCATATCTATGGGAAGAAAATTCGATATATCTGCTTCGCGCATAAAGCTGCCCTCGGGTCCGAGAAATGGAAATACATTGACCGGTGTGCCTTCCGCTTCGCCTGCCTGACACTTGGGCGGGCCACCCATCCCTTCCGCTTTTGTGCAGCCGACTGTTGTAAAGCGGATCAGATCGCGCAGGGCTTGGGCATCACCGCTTTCCACAGCAGCAATGACATCATCCACATCCGCGATGCCTGTTCGTGTGGAAAGGGGATAATAGTCAGAGCTTTTTGGTTCCTCAGTAACAGTTGACGTTGCCGTGGGTGGGACAGAGGTCGCAGGGGCGTTCGGCTTTTCTGTCGCTGTTGGCACGGAAGTGGGTATGACGGGTTCTGCGGTTGCTACCGGGGCACAAGCAGAAAGTACAAAGAGACACACAAGCAAATGTAGCAATAATGACTTTATATTCATAAGGATGCTCCTATTCGCTGCATGATAATCCTGGGGATAACAAAAAACACTGGGACATTAATCCCAGTGTTCTCTCTTTATTTCGCTTTAGCAGGGTTCTCGTCATCTTCATTCCACAAGAGCGGATTTGCCTCAATGTAGTCCGTTTTATTTTGCAAGTCTTTCTCATTGCGGATGATGTGTTCATAGTAATTGCGCTGCCAAAATTTTGTAACCGTGCCTG
>CAZHOX010000136.1:0-8551 GCA_964534345.1 uncultured Anaerolinea sp. | reverse complement strand
TGGGGGAGGTGTTTCTGTTGATCAGCGTTTTACTTCAGAAGCATCAGCTTTATATGGCAAGTCATTTGTGGTGATCGATGTCACCTTAACATACTATGATGACAAGGGAACTTCTTATTCAGATAAATTCTCACTTAATGTGCCAGTGGCTGGGGGCGGAGGAACAGGCGTCTATGCCACAGCAACTCCCACCGGAGTCCGAAGCGGGCAGTTGATCATTCCATCGTATGGGACAACCATCGATCCTTTACAACCTGGCTCTCAATTTACATTGACCATGACCGTCCAAAATGCGGGCAATGATAAAGCGCAGCGAGTTACCATGATCGTAGGCGGAGGCTCATCTGGCGGCAGCAGCGGCACACCCGAACCCGGTGGCGTTTCGGGGGGCAGTGGCGAGTTCACGAATTTTGCGCCAGTAGGCACGTCCAACATTAAATCTCTAGGCGATATTGCTGCCGGCGGCATGATGCAAGTCTCGCAGGAATTAATTGTCAACGTATCCACCAACCCTGGCGCATATCCCATGAAGATCACCTTCTCCTATTTGAATGGACGTGGAGAAGTTGTAAACGACGATCAAGTGATCACTTTGTTGGTATACAGCTTGCCGAATGTCGAGATCAGTTTTTATCGTCCATTGGATATGTTCTTCAGCGGCCAACCTGGTGCTTTGCCAATTCAGGTAGTAAACCTTGGTAAGCGCACTGCAGTGCTGGGTAACATAACAGTCTCTTCCAACAATGGCTTTATAGAAAATGGAACGTCTCTTGTTGGGTCGCTTGATTCTGGTGGCTACTTCACATTGGATTCCATGTTCACCCCAGATACCTTTGGCCCTGTTGAGTTAAATGTGGTGATCAAATATACCGACGACTTCAATCAGGAAAGAACCGTTGAGAAAACATTGGAAGTGAACGTGGAGGAAGAATTTATAGAGCCGACTCCTGACCCATCGATGGAAAGTGGAGGCGGCGGCGGGGAAGCATTTTTGCCAACTGAAGAAACATTCCTGCAAAAAGCATGGCGCTTCATTCTTGGACTTTTAGGTCTGGATAGCTCTGCCCCGGCATCTTCTCCCGATATGCAGATTCCTCCAAGCGAAGACATTCCTGCACCAAGCGGGGGCGGTGGAAAAGGATAGCCATAGAAATGAAATTCGCCGACCTATTCCGCCTCGTGATCAATAACTTGAACCGGCGCAAAGCTCGCGTTGGGCTAACTGCCATTGGGGTGGTCATTGGTACTGCTGCTGTTGTGATCCTTGTATCCCTTGCTATTGGTTTGCAGATGAATGCAACAGAGCAGCTTTATGGAATTGGCGACCTCAGCCAGATCTATGTGATGCCAAGTTATGGTGGCGATGTATATGCCAGCGGACCTGTCATGGGCGGCGGAGGCGGTGGTGGTGGAGTTGATGCCTCAAACTCTGACATTTTACTTTTGACAAATAGCGCTGTGGATGATCTACGCGCTCTTCCCAATGTGCAGTCTGTTGTTCCGCGTGAATATTTGCAGATAGGTCTCATGCTCACCTACAAAAAGCTAATGGGATATAGCAGTATCTTTGGTGTAGGCACAAACGACCTTATAGACCTTGGTTTACAAGCACAGCAGGGAACAACCGCGTTGACTCGTACTGGCGTTGTGATCGGGTATCAAGTTGCTCAAAATTTTTCAGATCCAAATCTCAAGCCCGGGCAGGAACCTCCGCCACCACCTGATCTATATGACCAGCAGATACAGATCACACTGTTTAAGTATGATAATGAAGGCGCTGAGATCCGTAAAAATTACAGTATGCATGTAACCGGTGTTCTGGAGGAATCTGGCTCCGAGGCAGATTGGTCTATTTATTTGCCTCTGGAACTGGTCAAGTCCATGAACGAGTGGGGAATGGGGACTCGTATCAATTACAACAAAACGGGATACAACGAAGTCATTGTCAAAGTTGCGGATGTGGAGAAGACTTTGGAAGTCCGTGACCAGATCATAGCAATGGGCTTTCAAGCTAATACCATGCTGGATTTCGTGCAGGGTATCAATAATTTTTATAAGGTCTTGCAAATTGTGTTGGGCGGCGTGGGGGCAATAGCCTTATTGGTGGCAGCCATTGGGATTGCAAATACCATGGCTATGTCTATTTTGGAGCGGACGCGTGAGATCGGCTTGATGAAAGCGGTCGGCGCTACGAATCGCGATGTGTTGATAATCTTTTTAGGAGAAGCAGCAGGCATTGGATTTATAGGCGGAATTGGCGGCGTTTTGGTTGGGTGGCTGGCTGGACAAGCCTTGAATGTGATCGCGGTTGTGTACCTTGCACAACAGGCTGCAGAACAAGGCGGGATGCCGCCGAGTGTTGCGGTGTACACGCCCTTGTGGCTTCCGGTCTTTGTTTTATTGTTCTCGATTTTTATTGGTATGGTTTCTGGTTTATATCCTGCGTTGCGAGCGGCTACGATGATCCCTGTTTTGGCACTGAAATATGAATGAAAAATTTACGCCAACAATATTTTTTATCTTGTATAATTAGGTTCGTTAGGCGAGTAAGTCCTTGAAACTTGCGAAAGCAGAGGTCATATGGCTGAAAAAAGAACGGTGCCGCGTAAAAACTTTTCGTTTTATATGCGGATTTTGAATGATGATACGCAGGAAATTCTGGGGCATATGGTAGAGGTTAGTTCGATTGGCTTGCGTTTGGAGACGGTGGGCCCATTGCCAATTAACAAGGATTATTATATGCGCCTTGAATTGACGCCTGATTTGGGAAACATGCCATACATTGTTTTTATTGCACGCTCTAAATGGTGCAAGATCGATAATATTCAACCCAACTTGTTCCATGTGGGGTTTGAGTTGATTGAAATTATGCCTGAAGATAAAGAGATTTTCCTTCGCGTTATGGCAAAGTTCGGCACATAAAATGCTAGACGTGCAAAGCCCTGCAAATTCTGCAGGGCTTTTTTGTTTGTAAAACTGTCAGAGAAGTATTCTGCTTGGGTTGTTTGAACAGGTAACGAGTTAAGGGCGAGGCGAGTTTAGTCTCAGGTATATCTGGCGGTGGGGTGAAAATATTGTCTACATCTGGCGCTTGAAAAATTAGAAAATATGTTCTAAAATAGATTATCTTATCTGCTAGCCAAAGGAGAATGTCATGTCCAAAAGAAATATTGTTCATGTTGAGATACCTGCTATAAATACAGAAGCAGCAGGAAGTTTTTATGCCGACTTGTTTGGTTGGAAAATACAGCCCATGCCAGAAATGAATTATGTCATGTGGGAGGCCGGTGATGGGGATGAATATGGAGGCTTTCCGCAGGTTTCGGATGAGAACCCAGCAGGTCAAGTGCTGGTGTATATTGCCAGTGACGACATAGAAGCTGATTTGAAGCAGGTCGAAAAACTTGGCGGTAAAGTGTTGCGCCAAAAGACTGAGATACCTGGCAATGGCTGGTATGGAGTGTTTCAGGATCCTACCGGAAATGTGCTGGCGCTTTACACTAGTTTGAATCCTGCGAAGTAAGCAGGTGTAATATGGATTCAGACGAATTTGTGCTGGCAATCAACCCAGACCCAACGCAGCACAGTGTACGGGTTGAAAAGGCCAAATATGATGCTGTGCGTGATGCGATCCTCGAAAACCTGTTTGATCATGGTCCAATGACTTTTACAGAGCTTGGTGAACTGGTTGAGGTTCAACTTCGGAATGATTTTGATGACTCTGTGAAATGGTATTACAAGATTGTGAGGCAGGATATGGAGGTGCGCGGCGAACTTCGCCGCGCACCGAAGTTTAGATTTCCTGTGAGCCGGATCTTATAAATTGATTAATCGAGTAAGGATGATTTTATATGTATGCAATGACTGGAAGACTTTTGGCGCAAAAAGGCCGGCGTTCGGAACTTATTGATATTCTGAAACAAGCGGCGTATCTTGTTGGCGAAATTCCTCAATGCCGTCTTTATGTGGTTAATGAAGACCTCTCCAATGAAACGCATGTGTGGATTTACGAATTATGGGACGATAAAGAGTCGCATGATGCTAGCCTCGGTAATGAACAAGTCCGTGCTTTGATTGCAGATGCAAGACCTTTGCTTGCCTGTGCGCCCGATGGCGCAGAATTAAGAGCAGTTGGCGGGCATGGGGTTGGTGATTGAAATTTTTTATTAATGCGGGGATATTGATTTCTGTAACCTGCTTGACGCATGTACCTCACGGTGGTATCCTTGCGCGCAATGTTCAACCAGCCTGTTCACGATACCAATAATACCAATCGTACTACTCGCACCGATGCGGTGACGGGGCGTTGGTATTTATCTGGTGAGCCTGAACAAGTCCATTCAGCCTAGATAGGAAAACCAAACGCCCCGAAGCTCGGGGCGTTTTTCTTAACTTGATAAAGGAGAAATCATCATGACCGTTTCAAATGAAACCCCTGTTTTCGCCGTTGACGAGAAGAACCTTGTTCCCGTTAGTGATCACCTCAAGCAGATGGCAGATATTCCGCCTTCACGTATGTTCCTCATCAACAAGTCATTGAAGGTGTATGTGGAAAAGAATCCTGGAGCAAAGACTTTTGATGCTTCGCAGGGAGATGGTGGCGCATCTCTGCCGGGAACTCCGCGAGCGATTTTGGAACGCGCGGCTCAACTCCAGATCGAGCATGGTACTGCTTACGATATGCCTTTTGGTACGGATGCATATCGCAAAGCTGTTGTTGAACAGTATTGGAAATTGGATTCAAGCAGCGGCTGGGGACCTGCGAACGTGATGGGCACTACCGGCGGACGAGATGCCCTCGTCAAAGCATACCAAGCCATGCTTGCACTAGGTCATGGCCGCCAGGGTGACATTATCATGGTATCCCGTGTCCCGTGGATCTCGTACAACTGGGGCCCCTATGGCGTTGGCGCAAATGTTTTGTGGACGCCCGGTGACCCTGCTCAAGGCTGGGCATATTCCGAAGACGCCATTCGCGAAAGTGTGAAATTTGCTGAATCCAAGGGACGCAAGATCGCAGGTATTGTCATCACCAATCCAGATAACCCAACTGGCCTGACTATTGCTGTCGAAAAGCAGGTCTCTCTTGCCAAAGCTGCGTTGGAAGCGGGCGTGGCCTTCGTACTCTTTGACTGGATGTATCACTACGTCACCGACGAATCGCCAATGGATTTGAACTCCTTCCTCAAGTTCTTTACTCCTGAAGAACGCAAGCGACTGATGTTTTTGGATGGTATTACCAAATCTTTGGGTGGGTCGAATATCCGCAACTGTCATTTGATCGCGGATGAAAATGTCATCAAATTTATCGTTGCCCGTGGATCTCATGGTGTCATTCCGCCTTTCTATTCCCTTGCTGTTGCAATGGCTGCTTACGAAATGGGCTACCTTGAAGCGGCAAAAACAATTATCGAGCCGACCAATGCCAGCCGCATTGCTTTGAAAAAATTGTTGGCTGAAAGTGGAATGCAGCATATCATTGGCAAAGGTTATTACGCTTTCATGAATGTAGGTGAGTTCATCAAAGCCAAAGGCTGGGCAGATAGCGAACCGCTCGGACAATATCTTGCTGAAAACCACGGCATTGCCATCGTCCCAGGCGCGTTCTTCTCTCCCTTTGGCGCAGATTGGATCCGGTTCTCGTACGCCACACCTGTTGAGCGAACCGAAGGCGCATTCAAGCGATTGGTTGAAGGCTTGGATAGTTTGAAGAAGTAACTAGATGGTGGAAAGTAGAAAGTGGTTCTGTCCACTTTCTACTTTCCACTTTTTGATTAATACAAATATTACCTTAGGATTACCCCATGCCCTCAAAAAAATTTCCCGAAAAGTATCACCTCGCTCTGGAACAAGCTGCAAAAGAAAAACCACAAGGCGGACTGAACGGCTTCGAACAGGAATGGAATCTGTTGGATGAAGAACTGCGTCCTTTGCTCACTGTGGGCGCGGGGCCAAGCAAACATTCCTTTGTAGATTACCTGCTGGCAGAATGTGTTCCGCAATGGCAGGCACAATTTAGCCAGCTTGAAGTGTTTCATTGGATGACCGAATGGGCCACAAGGCCTTATTACAGCCCACGCGGCGCGATTTATGAAGCACGCCTTATGGAGGCTTCACTTATCAATGCGCTTCATCAAGCAGGACAAAAGTTTGGCGAACGCTTGCATTATTGGCATGGCAACCTTTTGTATCTTACCGATATTGGGTATCAGTCCATTCCCGGAAACTGGAGCATTGCCAAACGCCGCTACCTTGAAAAGTGTGTAGATCTGTATGGAGGCGGGTTGGCTGTCGCTGGTATTCACAGTAACCTGTCCCTTCCCGATCCGCTTTTTGCATGGGATTTTATGCACCTTTCTGCAACCGAGCGCGGCGACCAGCATCTTGATGAGTTCAAGTCCGAGTTTTACATTACAGCCACGCGCCTCTTGCGTGCTTTTGCATCGCTTTTTATTGCAACCAGTGCGTCCACGCCGATGCAGGCTCAGGTCAAGAACGGACGCGCTGTCGTTGTTCTGACAGAGTACGATTCGATTCGCAACCTCACGTTCCCAAATCCACGTGAGATCGACTTACCAGACTTGTATCGTTCCTATGATGATTATTTGCAGATCTCATATGATCTCGTCCGCCGTGGTGTTCGTTTTGGAAATAACAACTACACGCCGGTTCGCGCTCGTTCATTTTCTGAACCGGTTGAGCGATTGATCTCCACCACCAGCGATGAGTTGACGCATCTTTATACCCGTGGCCTGTTTGCCGCAGGCGAAGCGACTCCTCCCGAGGAGATGGCTCTACAGATCGAAAAGCAAAATCTGATGGCGCGAATCAACCTGCCCATGGGACGTGTCGAAGTCCGCACGGATGAAGGCGCTCACAGCCTTGAGCTTGATATTGCCAACCTCACGCTAAAACATTTGCTGCTTTTACATATTTACTCAGATTCAAAATTTGCGCGCGGCTTCCGCTACGACCGTGAAGATATCAGCCGTGCCCGTGTCAATGAAAACCTTGCCGCCAAATACAGTATGCGCGCCGAGATCGAAAACCCGTTGACCGGTAAACCAATTGCCATGCGCGACTTTCTCAAGTGGACGCTCAACGAAATTAAACCATTGGCAGAAGCATTAAACCTGTGGAGAGACTTAACCCCACTCGTTGACATCTCTGAAGGCGCACACAACACGGCTGAAAAATTCCGTGCCCGATTGCAAAGCCAATTGGAAAATGGCAATGAAGTTCCTTTTGAGGCATTGAAAGAATTACATTTTGAACGCGAGGCACAGGTAAAAGGTGACGTAGAGCGGGTTGCCTCTGAATATGGAACTCTGGGCGATGATGCTCCCAAGATCGCAGAATTTCTCCAGCGCGGACGTGACTCTGCCAGGCAGGTGCCGCAATCTCCAATTCAATTCCGCTCCCGACCACAAGCTGTGGTTGAAGTTACCTACCAGAATAAGACAGCCGAAATTTTAGATTTGGCTCAACAATTGATTCGCATCCCATCTGTTACTGCCTGTCCTGATGAGCGGTTGGATGAAGTCCACCGCGCAGGTTCTTTGATCGATGACTACCTGCGAAATGCTGGTTTGGATGTGAAATACTTTGAGGGCAAATATCCCGCTGTGTATGCAGCATTCCCCGGTGTATCACAGGACAACCCAATTTTATTGACCGGTCACTTTGATGTGGTTGAACCTGAGCCAGATGATTCTCAATTCGTCCCACGCATTGAAGGCGAATATCTTCATGGCCGCGGTGCAGCGGACATGAAAACCGTCGTCGCCACCTATTTGGTGTGGATGAAAGATACTTTAAAAGCAGGCGCACCGTATCCAAATATTGCGTTGCTTTTGGTGGGCAATGAAGAGAACGGTGAGTCCGAAGCGTGGGGCACACCACATGTGTTGAAGGAATTGAAGCTCGTTCCATCTTTGTTTGTTGCTGGCGAACGCACAGGCGAAAAAGGAAATGAACTCTTTGGAGAAATTTGCGTGGAAAATCGCGGTGTGATGCGCTTTGACGTGATCGCACGCGGGGCAAAGGCTCATTCAGGCGTAGCAGGTACAGGCGATTTGAGCGAGAAGCTCATTGCCGCACGCTCTGCTTTGAATGAGATATTTGCCAAACACCTCACATTGAAATCCCCCGATGGATGGCAATCGCAAGCAAAATTCCCATTTATCACGGTGGGTACGCCGGGAGTGTACAATGTCACTGCGGCGGAAGGAATTTTAGGCGTGGAGATTCGGCCTATTCCGCAGGATGATGTAGTTGGCTTGAAGTCTGCTGTTGAAGCATATTGCTCCGAGAATGGTTTGGAAGCGAGCTTCTCTGTTATGGAAAATGGCGTAGCTTGCGACCCGAATAATCCAGCGTTGAAAGCGTTGATCGAAGCAGTCAAACAGGCGTCGGGTGGGGAAGAGGCGCGGATCGGGCGCAAGCTCCCCGGCACCAGCGCAAGATTCGCTCCAGGCGGGCAGGCTGTCGTTTGGGGGCAGTCGGGCATCGGCCCACATGCGAAGAACGAGGCGCATTACATTCCAAGCAT
>CAZHOX010000135.1:0-8623 GCA_964534345.1 uncultured Anaerolinea sp. | reverse complement strand
ACGCAGTACCGGTCATGCCCGCAAGTTTTTGATACATGCGGAAATAATTTTGCAAAGTGATGGTGGCGTATGTGACGGACTCAGGCTCAACCTTCACCCCTTCCTTCGCTTCCACCGCCTGATGCAGACCATCACTCCAGCGTCGGCCGGGCATGAGACGCCCCGTGAACTCATCCACGATAACGACCTTGCCTCCCTGCACAAGATAATCCTTGTTGCGATGGAAAAGATATTGCGCACGCAGAGCCTGTTCGAGATACCCCGTCAGGCGAGCCTGTTCGGGAGTAAGGTCTTCGGGTCTATCTGGATCGAGCAGGGGAACGCCTAAAATAGATTCCACACGGCTGACACCGATCTCAGTCAGTGTAACGCTGCGGTTCTTTTCATCCATTTCATAATCTTCAGGTCTCAATTGCTTCACGACCAATGCCATGCGTCCGTACCATTCGAGGTCGCCGGAAGCAGGGCCTGAAATGATGAGCGGCGTTCGCGCTTCATCGATCAGCACATTATCCACTTCATCGACGATGGCGAAATAATGTCCGCGCTGTACACGGGCATCCAGCCGCATTGCCATATTGTCACGCAAATAATCGAAACCGAATTCGGAGTTCGTACCAAAGGTGATATCTGCGCTGTAGGCTTCCACCCTGTCCACCATGCGGAGGTGCTCCTGATCTTCATGTGGAGACTCGCGTTCAAAATCAACAATAAATGCTTTCTTGCCGTTCTCGGTCACTGCCGCCATTTGCAGCACGCCCACGCTCAGACCCAATGCCTGATAAATGGGAGCCATCCAACGCGCATCGCGACGTGCCAGATAATCGTTGACCGTAATTAAATGAACACCGCGTCCGGTGAGAGCATTGAGGTAAACAGGCAGGGTCGCCACGAGAGTCTTCCCTTCCCCCGTGCGCATTTCAGAGATCTGTCCGCTGTGCAAAGCAGCGCCGCCGATGATCTGCACATCGTAATGGCGCAGACCAATGGTCCGCTTGGATGCCTCGCGCACCAAGGCAAAGGCCTCGGGCATAATTTCATTTAAAGCATCCTGTTCTGCTCTGCGGAGTTCCTTCTCTTCTTCAAGCCCTTCAATTGCCTGAGCTACACGGGCTTTGAATTCATCCGTCTTTGCACGAAGAGCATCATCGCTCAAGGTCTCAAACTCCGCCTCCAACCCATTGACCTGCTCCACGAGCGCGCTGTATTGTCCTACTGTCTTTTTTGTGGGGTCGCCACTGAATAGTTTCACAAAGTTTTTAAGCATTTAAATCCCTTTCAGTGGCGGGATTATAGCATGGGCAGATTGGAGAAATGTTAGAGAAGTTCAAGCTGAAATGGAAAGATACCGTATCTCACCCCTTAAAATACCCAGACGTGCTTCAACCTTCTCCACCAGTCCACTGGCATTCAAACCGCCCGAAGATTGAAGCACATCCTATCCCCTTCCCCGCTTTTACTTGGAGTTAAGAACATGAGAGCATTACGTGCTCCACAATATCTGTTATCCTTTACTTATTATAGGAATGTGAAGTTCCTGCTTCAAGAACCAAATGATTAAAGATATAGGCATTTGTACTGTTTATGAAAAAAGACTTGAAATCAGGGTATCCTTTTTGCTACTCTGATTTCAAGGTGTAGTGGGAGCGTATATTATGATTAAAAAAATTCGTGTGGCTATATTGGAAGATCATCAATCCATCGTGGATGGATATCTTTATCGGCTTGAAAAAGACCCGCAGATCGAGGTGACAGCAATGATGGGCTTTGGGGATGAATTGGAGCCCACTCTTGAAAAGACCCCCGTAGATGTTCTGCTGTTGGATGTAAATGTCCCAACATCAAATGAAAACAAAAACCCGTACCCGATCCTGCATGTTCTTCCCCGTTTGTTACAGGCGCACCCAGACTTGAATATTCTTGTAATCAGTATGCATGCCGAACGCGGACTGATCCGCGCCGTGATGGATGCCGGGGCAAATGGATACATCCTGAAAGACGATCAGGCCGTTCTTAAGGATTTGGGAAGCGTAGTCAAATCCGTGGCTGCGGGCGGAATCCAATTTAGTCAGACTGCTCACAACTTGTATTCCAAGTATTTATCCAGTGAAACAAACAACCTCACACCCCGTCAGTTGGAAGTATTATCCCTATGCACCGCTTACCCAGATGCATCCACTGGTGAACTAGCTGAAAAAATGAACGTGACCAATTCCACGATTCGGAATTTACTCTCTGGGGCATACTTCAAACTAGATGTACACAATCGTGCAGGTGCCATCGCCAAAGCGCAACAATTAGGTTTGATTACACCGCACCAGTCTGAATTTCCAAAACCATAAAGTTGTTTATCTTCTTACCGATATAAAACGAGCCGGAAGAAATCCCGGCTCGTTTTATATCGGTAAATAATTACGCATGTTCGGTTTTCCAAGTAAATCATACTCATAGGCGTATAATCAATTACTTCCTTTATCCATCTAACTTTACGAGAGCCGCCATGCAGAAAAATACCCATCGTCCCTGGCATATCGAAGACATCCCCATCTCTCTGTTGACATTGATTTTTCTATTGTGGTACACGTACGGGATTTTTGTCCAAGTCTCCTATATAGGCTTCTATTTCAACCCAGCAGATGGTAAAGTCTTTGAAATGTACGTCTCTGGCGGCGCAACTCTGCAAGAAGGAGATACTCTCCTGCAAATAGGAGAAGTCACCCTGGATGAATACCGTGAAAATCGAAGGCTGGTGCTTTTTCCAAACAAAGTGCAGAAGGGCAACATCATCCCCATCACCATCCTCCGAAATGGAGTTGAAAGTACAGCTAATTGGACCGTTCCCGGCTTCACTCTTGAAGAGTTCCTCGGCAGGTTTTTCAACATTTGGTGGCTAGCCTACTTCTTTTGGTTTCTTGGTTCCATTACTGAAGTATTCATCCGCCCAAGAGAAATACACTGGCGGCTGCTTATCGCATTCAACTACCTGACAAGCCTATGGTTAATGATGGGCTCTCTCTCCGCCTGGCAAATGTGGGAAAGTTCCATTCTGCTCCACGCAGTCACCTGGTTACTCCTTCCCGTTTACCTGCATCTCCATTGGATATTCCCAAAACCCCTTGCTTCCCTTCCAAAGTCCGCAGGCACTCTTCTATATACAATCTCCATCCTTATGGCCAGCATGGAAATATTTCAGCTTCTGCCAAAATATTTCTATGCAGTAGCATTACTTCTAGCGCTGGTCGGCAGCATCATTTTGCAGATCAGCCACTTTATTTGGCGGTCTGAGCAGCGAAAACAGATCGGAATACTTGCCATCGCCACACTGCTGGCAGCGCTTCCCTCCATTACAATCAGCATTTCAAAAGTTTCTGGTATCGTCTCGCAAATTGGCCCGCTATCCTTGCTGGCTCTTCCATTTATCCCCCTTACATATTTCTACTTGATCTTCCGCGCTCAACTAGGCGGATTGGAAATGCGAGCACATCGCATCATCTCCATATACTCCTATCTCATCATCGTCGGTTCGGTCCTAATTTCCCTATTTGCAATTTCGCTAAAACTATCCGGACCAAACTCCATCTTAATGATGGTTGTCATCCCTTTACTAGCCTCAGCCATTTTCATTCCCGCCTACCCAGCCTTTCAATCCTTTGTAGAAAAGCGTTTTCTGGGTATCAAACTTCCCTATCAAAATTTGCAGGAAACCTATTCAAACCGCATTGCCGTCAACACCTCCATTAACGGCCTGCTTCAACTTCTCAAAGCGGAGGTCTTCCCGAGTCTGCTTATTCGGCAATTTGCTGTAATGCAGGTTTTCAACGGAAAATTAAAGACCCTGCTCATTGAAAACATTGCCCTCGAACAACTTCCGCATGAAAACGACTTGAATGTACTCGCCTCCCAAGCAGGGATATACCTCCCTACTATTTCACCCAATAGCGGATGGATGCGCCTCATTCTGCCGCTCAAAGCTGGTGACTCTTTCATCGGTTTTTGGCTACTCGGACGGCGCGACCCCGACGATCATTATTCCCAATCCGAAATTCCCATTCTCCAATCCATTGCCAACCAGACGGCTATTGCGCTAAGCAACATTCTTCACGCTGAACAAGTACGCAAGTTATTTCAGCTAGATGTAGAAAGATACGAACAGGAACGACTCAGCCTCGCACTGGACTTACATGATAGCGTCCTCAACCAATTGGCCGCCTTTCGCAACGACCTTGGAGAAACCATCCTTTCTCCAAAGCTGCAATCTTCCTACGAAGAGATCACACGCCGCCTGCGAGAAATTGTCAGCGAACTGCGCCCGCCCATGCTCATGTATGGACTCAAGCCTGCCATCATCGAACTTGCAGACAACCTCATGGAACGCAGCGGCGACAAAGTAAAGATAAAAGTGGATATTGAACTCAGCGGTGAAATACTACCAGAGCGTATAGAACAGCATTTATTCCGCATTGTGCAGGAAGCCTGTGAAAACAGCCTGCGCCATGCCGAAGCAAATTCCATCTCCATTTATGGGACATTAACCTCGGAAAGGGTTGACCTAAATATTCAGGACGATGGCAAAGGTTTTGACGCTGATTCAAAACTTGAATTGGATAATCTCCTCGCAAACCGCCACTTTGGTCTTTCTGGCATGATCGAACGCGCTGCCCTGATCGGCGCAAAGATAAACATCCATTCCAGCCCCAATTCCGGAACAAGAATCCACATCACATGGAGCAACAACACAGTCGAAGATTAATTAATCCTCGACTGTGTTAAAGCTTGTAAACATCACCTCAAAATCGGGGAAAGTATAATCAATCAATATGCTCACACCAGAATCCATTCTCAAAACCACATTCGGGTACGACACCTTCAAACCGTTGCAACGCGAGATCATCAACAATGTGATGGCACGCCGTGATACCCTCGTCATCATGCCAACAGGTGGCGGCAAATCGCTTACGTATCAAGTGCCTGCGTTGATGATGGATGGCCTTACCGTTGTCGTTTCCCCGCTCATCGCATTGATGAAAGATCAGGTGGAGCAATTACGCGCGTTGGGCGTCTCTGCGGTTTTCCTTAATAGTTCGCTTTCTTCCGAAGAATATCAAGAGAATATGGACTCTGTGAAAAGCGGACGGTCCAAACTGCTGTACGTGGCGCCTGAGACATTACTGACTCCCAGAATTTATTCGCTTCTTTCCTCGCTCAAGCTTGATCTGCTCGCGATCGACGAAGCCCACTGCATCTCAGAGTGGGGACACGACTTCCGCCCCGAATACCGCCAGCTTGTGGATGTGCGCCGCAAGTTCCCGTCCGCAGTGTGCATGGCGCTCACAGCCACCGCCACCCCGCGAGTGCGGACAGATATTGCCACTTCCCTTGGCTTCACCGAGAAGAACGAATTCCTCGCCTCTTTTAATAGAGAGAACCTCTTCATTGAAGTGACGCCCAAGCAAGACCCCGTTGCACAGACCATCAAATTCCTGAAAAACTTCAAAGACCAGTCGGGCATTATCTATTGTTTCTCCCGCAAGCAAGTGGATGAACTCGCTGCGACTCTGGTGCGCTATGGGTTTTCGGCCCGCCCATACCATGCAGGGCTGGAAGACTCCGAGCGCAAACGCAATCAGGAAGCCTTCATCCGCGATGATGTGCAGATCATTGTGGCGACCATTGCCTTTGGCATGGGTATCAACAAGCCGAACGTGCGCTTCGTGATCCATTTTGACTTACCCAAGAGCATCGAAAATTATTATCAGGAGATCGGGCGTGCAGGACGTGACGGCCTGCCTTCGCATTGTCTGCTGCTGTACAGCTACGGCGACGCGAGCAAATTAAGATACTTCATCGACCAAAAAGAAGAGCCGGAGCGCAGTTCGTCCTATCAACATTTGGATGCAATGACCCGCTACGCAGAAAGCCACAGTTGCAGGCGCAAACCTCTGCTCACTTATTTCGGCGAAACCTACACACAGAACAATTGCGGCATCTGTGATAACTGCGGCGCAGAACCCGGCACGCAAACAGACATCACTATCCCTGCACAAAAATTTTTATCCTGCGTCAAACGCAGCGGAGAACGATTCGGCGCGGCGCATATTGTGGATATTTTGCTCGGCGCGGATAACGAGAAGATCCAAAAATACAGCCATCAAACATTATCCACGTATGGCATCGGCAAAGAGTTGACCAAAAGCCAGTGGATGCACATCTCCCGTCAATTGGTGGAGCGCGGCTTGTTAAATCAGGAACCTGCCTATCGCGTGTTGTCGGTAACTGCCAAGGGGTTGGAAATGCTCAAAGCGCGAGAGCAGGTATTCGGTCAGATAAATGAGGCGAAACGAGTCGGCAAGGTGTCGGCAAAATTACGGGCGTCGCTTCCTGCTGAAGAGTTGGAATATGACAATCTGCTTTTTGCCCAATTGCGAAACAAACGAAAAGAGATCGCCGATGGGGAAGGCGTGCCGCCGTATGTGATCTTCTCCGATAAAACGCTTGTGCAAATGGCAACGTATTTTCCGCAGGACAAAGACAGCCTGATGAACATGAGCGGCATGGGCAAGGTGAAGTACGAACGCTACGGCGCGGCCTTTTTGAATATCATCAAAGCGTATGCGCGTGAGAACAAGCTCGAAGAAAAATATAAAGCGCCGATGCGCAACAAAGATGATGCCGGGCGAAGATATGTGGCAGTGGGTGAAGCGTACAATGCGGGCGAAAGCCTTGAAAGTTTGGCGGAGCGTTACGGCGTGACGAACGATACAATTCTGAATCACCTCGCGCGATTTATGACGGCGGGCAATCCGCTGCGGACAGCAAAAGACCTGCTCGCTCTTTCCAAGCTGACGCCTGACCAGCAGCGAAAAGTATTTTCCGCCTTTGACGAATTAGGCCCGGACATGCTGCGCCCCGTGCATGAAAAATTAAATGCAACCGTGAATTACGATGAGTTGAAAATTTTGCGCTTGTGTTATTTGTGTGAAAAGAGATAGGATGAAACCCCCGCCCAACAAACACAATTTTTGGATGGTGATTCAAGAATACGTTGAACTGATCGCGCACAAAGCAGATGAGGCTTCTCACGGCTGGCTGGGAATTATGTGGAATGCAACACAGCAAACGCTGCGGATGGACACATCGATCATGGCGTCGGGGATCGCATATTTTTCGCTCTTCTCTCTTTTCCCACTGATCCTATTGAGCATTTCCATTGCCAGCTTTGGACTTGGCCCCGCTTTTGCTGTGGATGAACACATCGTCGTGCAGCGATTGGAATTTATTGCACCTGCGCTGGGTCAATTGCTGGGCAATAATATTGACCAGATCATACGGGCGCGTGGTTCTGTCAGCAGTGTGGCGTTGATCAGTTTGATCTGGTCTTCTTCTTCCGTCTTTTATGCATTGACCCACGCATTGAATGATATTTGGCACGCCAAACAGGGAAGCGCAGCATGGAAACAGCGCGGATTGGCGATCCTGTTCGTGCTGGCTTTTGTTGGGCCGACTCTTTTTCTGTTCTCATTGGCAGGCAGTGTATTGGCTAGTTTGCGCTTCTGGCTGCCAGATCTGATTCTGCCGTTCACAGAATGGATCAGCACGGCATTAACCATTTTGCTGGATATCACCATGTTCATGGCGATCTTTATGTCGCTGCCGCATGGGGCTTCCACCTGGCGAGAGATCGTTCCGGGAGCAGTGAGCGCGGGTTTGCTGTGGGAGGCGGCAAAGAAGATATTTATTGCATTTGTAGCCACTTATATTTCCATATCCAACCTGGTGTATGGAACGGTTGCCACCATTATTGCCTTTCTCTTTTGGGCTTACATTGGCAGCCTCGTATTTATTTTCGGGGCACATGTGAGCGTAGCTTATTGGGAACAAAAGCAAAAATTATCCACTGAATAGGGGTTTTCCTATTTCATATCCTCTAACCAAAGCTCCGTATCCTCCGCTTTCACAGCTCGTTCCGCTTCGTGAATCAGCGTCGTTAGGCTCCGTCTGCGCCGAAATGGAGCATTGGCCGGCAAATAGGAATCGGGCACGGGCGTTGGCTGGCTATTCAAAGATACGTTAAAACAGGGGGAATACTGCTGGATGAGCATCCGCTCGGATGCGTTCAATTCATTCCCAACGTCACTAAATTGCAAGGACTTCGAACTCATCAACTCAATGGTGAAGTTCATGGACTTCGGCCAGTTACTCCAGACAAACCGTCCCATGATGGAGTGTCCTTTGAAGCCGCCCAAGAGATGATCCCACACTCGCGCAAAAGCAAGATGAGATTGACCAACATAAAAGACCACTGCATCATCTCGAAACAGATATAGATCCATGCCCTTCCAATCTGCTGGGCATTGCTCAATGAGCAGGAAACGCTTAAGAGAGAGAATAACCTTCTGACTGTTCATCAACTTCTTGTTGTGGTTGCACCTACACGCTCGACACACATTTATACAGCCATTATACGATCCAAGCATGTGCAGCACAAATTTAGGAGCCACCTTACACGCCCAAACCCTCTCTCATTGGGAGAGGGCTTGGGCGTCGGAAAATGCCTGCTTTTCCACAAAAAAACTGCGCGCCGAGAAAACTCGGCGCGCACCCCAAAACCCCTATATCGTATCGT
>CAZHOX010000134.1:3589-8679 GCA_964534345.1 uncultured Anaerolinea sp. | reverse complement strand
AACTATGGAATCCCTCGCTCGTACCCTCATGCTCGGCGGAATAATTATCTTCCTCATTGGCGGGGGAATCTATCTCGCCGCGAAATTTGGAATCCCGCTTGGAAGATTGCCCGGCGATATCCGCATCGAAGGAGAGAATGGCAGCTTTTATTTTCCGATCACAAGTTCCATTTTGGTATCGGTCATTCTTTCCATTCTTCTTAATATCATTTCCCGTTTACTGAAAAAATAAAATTGAAAACATCCGACTTCGACTACCACCTTCCTGAATCATCCATCGCCCAGACTCCTGCCGAACCGCGTGACTCTTCACGACTGCTTGTCCTGCACCGTGATTCGGGCGATGTAGAACACCGCCTCTTTCGTGACCTTGGCCTGTTCCTCCGCCCAAACGACCTCCTCATCCTCAACCGGACTCGAGTCATCCCTGCACGCATCTTCGCCAAAAAAGAGACAGGCGGCAGAGTGGAATTACTCCTTCTTCGCCGGCGTGATGAATTGACATGGGAAGCGCTCGTGGGCGGCAAGGGCTTGCGCGTAGGCAAGAAAGTGGCAGTGGAGAATGGGCCGCAAGCCGAGATCATGGAAATTCTCGAAGGCTCGGAGAGGCTCATCAAATTTTCTGAACCTATTGAGCCATATTTCCCAAAAGTGGGAAATATCCCCCTGCCGCCGTACATCCACGAAAAACTGAGCGACCCCGAACGCTACCAAACGGTCTTTGCCAAAGAAGCAGGTTCTGCTGCTGCCCCAACGGCTGGGCTACACTTCACTCCACAACTGTTGGACGAATTAAAAGAAAAAGGCGTGAAGATCGCCTATGTCACTTTGCATGTTGGCTTGGACACTTTCGCCCCCGTCACCGAAGATGACCCCGAAGAACACAAGATCCACACCGAGTGGTGTGAACTCCCGCAGGAAACTGCGGATGCCATTAATGCAGCGAAGCAGTCTGGTGGGCGGGTGGTTGCAGTTGGGACGACTTCTGTGAGAACCTTGGAATCAGCGGGGAAAAATTCGATATTTGATATTCGAGAATCGAATAACGAATATCGAATATCTGCTTTTATTGGCCCCACTTCCATCTTCATCCTCCCCGGCTATCAATTCAAAGTGGTGGATGCAATGGTGACGAATTTCCATTTGCCCAAGTCCACGCTGATTATGTTGGTCAGTGCGTTCGCAGGACGCGAGAAAATTCTTGATGCCTATAATCTTGCCATCAAAGAAGGCTATCGTTTCTATTCCTTCGGCGATGCGATGTTTATAGAATAATCTTTCCTCTTTCTTCTTTTTACCTTCCATGACACTTGAAAAATTAAACGAACAAATTATTGCCTGCCGCAAATGTCCCCGCCTTGTGGAATGGCGCGAGGAAGTAGCGCGAGTCAAACGCAAGGCGTACAAGGATGAAGAGTATTGGGGAAAACCTGTCCCTGGGTTTGGCGACCCGAAGGCGCGTGTACTGGTGGTGGGGCTGGCTCCGGGGGCGCATGGCTCGAACCGCACAGGACGTCAATTCACGGGTGATGCTTCGGGTGGATTCCTTTTCCCAGCGTTGCACCGGGCCGGGTTCGCGAGTCAGGCTCGGGCGGAGTCGCGAGGCGATGGGCTTATCCTGAAGGATATGTATATCACCGCATCTGGCCGTTGCGCTCCGCCAGACAATAAGCCAAATCCAGAAGAATTAAATAATTGCCAGCCGTATCTCGAAAAGGAATTGGAGATACTCAAGCCCAAAGTGGTCGTTTGTTTGGGGCGCATTGCATTTGAACGAATTCTTAAAATTTTCTCAGCCCGGGGGGCGGTATATAAATTCGGCCACGGCGCGTCATATCAACTGGCGAATGGAGTTTGGGTGTTGTGCTCCTATCACCCCAGCCAGCAGAACACATCCACTGGGAAATTGACTGCTGCGATGTTCGATGCGATTTGGGTGCAGGCTAAAAATCTTCTGAACAGGAATTGAATCTCGTGAAAAGAATAAATTGGAAAGTAGTGTTGGCGGTTTTGGCTGTCATTATTGTTTCGCTTGTTTTGGCATTTGTGTTTTGGGCGAATGATGCTTCACCTGCATCAGAAGTTGCGTTGCAGGCTATGCAGTCGGATGAACTGTTGAATGTGAGCGAGGAGAATGGGTGGGTGATCTTTTCGCCTGCCAACGACCCCCAGCCTGAAATGGGAATTGTTTTCTACCCAGGTGGCCGTGTGGATTATCGCGCCTATTCACCTGTGTTGCGTATGATCGCAGAGCAGGGATATTTTGTTGCGCTCGTGCCTGCGCCATTGAATTTGGCTTTCTTTGATGTCAATGTTGCAGCGCGTGTGCAGGCGCAATACCCTGAGATTGCGCATTGGGTTGTGGCCGGACATTCCCTCGGCGGTGTGGCGGCTTCGGTGTATGCAAAAGACCATGTGGATGAGTTGGATGGCCTTATATTTTTTGCATCCTACCCCGCTGATGATTCTTTGAAGAATACGGATATCAAAGTATTCTCCATTTACGGAACACGCGATATGGCCGGCATGGAAAAATTTGATGAGACCAAAGCCTTGCTTCCAGATGATACGCAATACGTTGTGGTCGATGGCGGCAACCATGCCCAGTTCGGCTCGTACGGACTTCAAGCTGGTGACAACGAAGCGACAATTTCTCCCGAAGAGCAGTGGACTCAAATTTCAACAGCAACTGTGGAATTTCTGAAAACACTCTCTCAATAATTTATTTGTATGCTGAAACATTGGAAAAAACTGGTCTTTGCTTCTTTGATCTTTGCTTGTGTAACCGTTGCACTGGGTCCGTTTTTCGTGCCAGTTGCGGAGTTGGATGATCTGGTTCCAGCAGATAAATTTATTGAGGCTGATAGCAAGTTTATTGAAGTGAATCATGTCAACATCCACTACAAGGAAGCGGGCGTAGGAGAGAAGACTTTTATTCTCTTACATGGTTTTGGCGGCAGCACCTTTTCATGGCGTGAAGTGATGGATGATTTTGCGCAGCTGGGTCATGTCATTGCGTATGACCGACCTGCTTTTGGGCTGACGGAACGTCCCATGCCTGAGGATTGGGTTGAAAACCCGTACGGTATGAAAGCCAATGTTGAACTTTTGCGCGGTCTGCTGGATGAGTTCGGAGTTGAAAAAGCAATTCTGGTTGGCAACTCGGCGGGCGGCGGCGTGTCTGTGGCGTTTGCTTTGGAATATCCCGAGAGAGTGGAGTCTCTCATTTTGGTTGACCCAGGTGTCGGCGGGGGACGAGGCCCGCAATTCCCAGCTTGGGCGCTGCCGCTGATGTGGACTCCGCAAATGCGTCACCTTGGCCCTTTGATGATGCGCGATTATCAAGAGACCCTGCCCAATACGATCCAGCGGGAATGGTATGATTCTACGAAACTTACAAACGAGATTAAGCAGGAATATCTAAAATTGTTGAAGATCGAAAATTGGGACGGCGCATTTTATGAATTGACCTTTGCGCCAGCGTACCCCGAACTGCGCCCATTGTTGCCTCAACTCAATGTTCCTGTTTTTATTATTGCCGGGCAGGAAGACCGATTGATCCGCGCGTTTTATTTTGAAGCTATCTCTACTGAAATTCCGAACGCTGAGTTAACATTAATCCCGCAGTGTGGACACGTCCCTCACGAAGAATGTCCCGCGCAATTCATGGAAGCCGTAACAAATTATTTGGAAAATCAATGAAACCATACTTGATAGCCGCCGGTCAACAAGCTCCAGATTTTGAACTCAACGATATACACGGAAACCTCGTCCGTCTTTCCAGTTTTCGCAAGAGCAAACCTGTTCTGCTTGCCTTCTTGCGCGGATTTATGTGACCGCATTGCCGCGCGCAGTTGGCGCGCCTGCGCGATCACTATGCAGAGTTCACCTCTCGCGGGGCCGAGATTTTAGCTATTGGGCCAGATAGTTTGGAATCTTTCGAAAAATATTGGAAGAAAGAAAAACTTCCTTTTGTTGGTTTGCCAGACCCAGACCACATTGTTGCAAAGACATACAAGCAGGAAGTGAATCTCTTCAAGTTGGGACGTATGCCGTTGAACTGCATTGTTGATACAAGCGGTTATATCCGCTATGTTCACTACAGCATCTCGCGCTCCGACATTCCCGATAACGAAACCTTTCTCAGCGTAATAGACGAATTGAACGCATCATCCAAATAGCATGACCCTTGGACGAATTGCCTTTTTAGGCTCAGGAGAGACGTCCCTAGCGGGCGGACGTATCTTTGAATCACTTGCCCGCCTCATTCCTGACCCGCTGCGGATCGCCATACTGGAAACGCCAGCTGGCTTTGAGTTAAATGCCTCCCTTGTTGCTGGCCGTGTGGGCGAGTTTCTCAAAACTCGTTTACAGAATTACAAACCAACGATCGACCTTGTCCCTGCCCGTAAACAAGGGACGGAATTCAGCCCCGATAACCTTGAAATTCTAAAACCGTTGCTGCAAGCCAACCTCATCTTTATGGGGCCAGGCAGCCCAAGCTATGTGGTGCGTCAGTTACAAGGCACACTTGCATGGGACATCATCCGCGCACGGCACAGACTCGGCGCAACGTTGGTCTTTGCTTCTGCGGCAACCATTTCTGTGGGTGAGTGGGTTTTACCCGTCTATGAAATTTACAAAGTAGGGGAGGATGTCCATGTGAAAGATGGACTTAATCTCTTTGAAGATTTTGGAATGCATGTCTCCTTCATCCCGCATTGGAATAATGCCGAAGGCGGTGTGGACTTGGATACCAGCCGCTGTTTCATGGGCATGGAACGTTTTGAGCAATGGCGTAAGATGACCCCTGCGAATAACATCATCGTTGGCTTGGATGAACACTCTGGCATCATCATGGATTGCGAAAGAGGTGTTTGCGATGTGCATGGGGTTAGTTCAGTTTCTGTCTTGAAAAGCGATAGCTCCGAAATGTACGCATCAGGTGCAAGTTTTTCATTGAGTGAACTTGGCACTTGCACAACGCCTGAACCGATTGAAAAGGGAATCCGCCCCGAAGTATGGCAAATGGTTTTGGACGCTGCCAACCCTGTTGATGAATCGCCGCCAGAAGAGGTGCTGTCCCTGCT
>CAZHOX010000134.1:0-3489 GCA_964534345.1 uncultured Anaerolinea sp. | reverse complement strand
GCCCTTGCGGTTTTGTCTGACAAAATGCGTTAAAATATCCGCGCAAGATTTCACAAGGAGAAAACATGCGCGCGGTAGACATCATCATCAAAAAACGCGATAAGCAACAATTAACATCACAGGAAATAGATTTCTTTATCGAAGGCTTTACCAAAGGGGATATTCCAGATTACCAAGCCTCAGCTTTTGCCATGGCTGTCCTCCTAAATGGTATGACACCTTTTGAAACAGCCGACCTCACCCTTGCCATGGCCCGTTCGGGACAAGTCCTTGACCTCTCCAAAGTCGTTGACATTGTGGTGGACAAACACTCCTCTGGCGGCGTGGGCGACAAAACCAGCATCTCCGTTATGCCGATCGTTGCGGCTTGTGGGCTGCCCGTTGGCAAAATGTCTGGCCGTGGACTTGGTTTCAGTGGCGGCACGCTTGATAAACTGGAATCCATCCCTGGCTATCGCGTGAATCTGACCACCGATGAATTCAAAAAACAATTAAAAGAAAAAGGCATTGTGCTCACTGGCCAATCCATGGACCTTGCGCCTGCGGATGGAAAAATGTACGCCCTGCGTGATGTCACTGGTACAGTGCCATCCATGCCGTTGATCGCATCGTCCATTATGTGCAAGAAGATCGCAGGCGGCGCAAATGCCATCGTGTTGGATGTCAAAACTGGTCTCGGCGCTTTCATGCAGACATTGGATGAAGCCCGCGAACTCGCCGAATTAATGGTGGATATCGGTCGCCTTGCAGGGCGCAAAACTGTTGCCCTGCTTTCAGACATGAATCAACCTCTCGGTGGGGCGGTGGGCAATGCGCTCGAAATGATCGAAGCTATTGAAATGCTGCGCGGTGGCGCTCCCGCCGATTATCGCGAGCATTGTTATCACGTTGCGGCGCATGTGCTCGTGGCTGGGCAGCGCGCAAAGACTCTTGAAGAAGGCCGCGCCATGGCTGAAAAAGCCGTTGCAAATGGCAGCGCATTGGAGACTTTGCGCGTGCTGGTTCAAGCGCAGGGCGGTGATGTCTCCTATGTGGACGATAGCACTAAATTTGAACGTGCAAAATATGTGGAAGTGGTAAATGCCCCTCGAAGCGGATTCATCTCACAGGTCCATGCAAGAAGCGTAGGCGAAGCCTCTGTCGCGTTGGGGGCTGGCAGGGCAAAGAAAACTGATTCCATCGATCATGCCGTTGGGTTCATCATCCACAAAAAAGTGGGAGATAAGGTTCAGGAAGGTGAACCGTTATTTGAGATTCATGCAAACGACACGGTGAAGTTGGAAGAAGCCCGCAAGGCAGTACTTTCGGCGCATCAGTTTAGCGATGATTTTGTACCGCCATTACCACTATTTTACGAGTAAAATAGCGTATAGTCTTGCGAATTATTTATGAATCAGGCATACTAGCTGTTGAAACAGCACCTTATAACCATAGGATACGGTAATGGCAAAAGTTTCTTTGAGAATCTACAATCGTGAAATTGAACGCCTCGTCGAACAGGGACATATCGATGAGGCTATTGCACATTGTCGTCACATCCTGCAAACATTCCCAAAACATCTTGAAACCTATCGCATGTTGGGCAAGGCATACCTTGAAACAAAACGATATGGCGAGGCTGTGGATGTTTTTGGGCGTGTGCTTATGTCTGTCCCTGGTGATTTTGTGGCGCATGTCGGCTTGAGTATCATCAACGATGAAGAAAATAAAATGGATGATGCCATCTGGCACATGGAACGTGCGTTTGAAGCGCAGCCATCCAATGCCGCCATTCAAGGCGAACTGCAGCGGCTGTACGGCAGGCGCGACGGCATGGAACCACCCAAGATCCGCATGACCCGCGGCGCACTCGCGCATATGTATGTGCAGGGTGAGTTGTATCCGCAAGCCATTGCTGAAATTCGTGCCGTGCTTGCGGAAGACCCGCAGCGTGCCGACATGCAAGTGTTGCTGGCGTACTCCTATTTCAAGGGCGGCCAAAAATCAGATGCCTCTGATATTTGCAACCAACTTCTAAAACGCTATCCATACTGCTTCGATGCAAACCGCATTATGGTGGAATTGTTACCCGCTACAGCCGGCGCTACTGAAAGCACCCAGGTTTATCGTATGCATGTTGGCGAGCTGGACCCGTACGCAAATTTTGCACGAGGCTCAGTCTTTCAGACCAGTGAAGTTCCTGATGCGTCTATAAATCTTGAACGACTTGAATACTCCGGTGAAGAAGTTCCCGCCGGACAAGAGTGGACATCATCTCTTGGGCTTGGGGCATCCGATGTTCCCGCATTGGGCGCATCCTCATTTGATGACCAGCCGGATTGGCTGCGGTCTGGCGGATTAACAGACTCCGCGCCTCAAACCCCGCCGACATTTGATTCTGCTTCCGAAGCAAATGACCAAATCCCAGACTTTCTGCGCGCCGCGGGCTGGGGCGAATCCAACACCCCGGAACAACCCACCTCCATCTTCGATGAAGAACCCGCAGGTGAACCGCTTGTTCCCGCAGACCTTCCAGACTGGCTCAAAGGGCAAGCCCCCGCAGATAGTAAATCAGACCGCCCAACCCAACCTCGTTCTGATTTCCTGAGCGCCACAGATACCCCTGATTGGTTAAGCGGGCTTGATGACTCTCAATCCACAGCATCATCTTCTATCGATGAAACTCCGCAATCAGATGCCGCACCTGCAAGCGATATGCCCGATTGGTTAAGTGGTCTTGGCGCAGCAACAACTGCCGCATCTGTCGCTGCTGCTGCATCGCAACCTCAAGCCACCCCCGCCAATGATGTGCCCGATTGGCTCAGCGGCCTTGGCGACACAGAAAAACCCGCTGAACCTGCCAATGTTCCAGACTGGCTCAGTGGCTTGGATGATGAAAAACCTGCCGAGCCTGTCAACGTCCCAGATTGGTTAAGCGGCCTGGATGATGCCTCAGAAAAGCCCACTGAACCTGCACCCACCTTACCAGATTGGTCCAACGACTCAATTGATTCACAAATGGCCCAGCCCGCTGACCTGCCAGATTGGTTACAAGCGGCTGAACCCAAAAGTGAACCTGCCGCTTCTGTTGAAAGCCTGGGTGCCTCTGCACAAGAGCAGGATGATGCTGTAGCATGGCTTGAGTCTCTCGCCGCCAAACATGGTGCCAAGCCCGAAGAACTCGTCACCGACCCGAACAAACGCAGCGAAACTCCGCCCGAGTGGGTGGCACAGGCACAATCTATTAATCAACAGCCTGCCGCAGAGCAGCCAAAGGTTGAAGACCTTGGTGCATCTGCACAGGAACAAGATGATGCCGTGGCATGGCTTGAATCTCTCGCTGCCAAGCATGGCGCCAAGCCCGAAGAACTTGTCACCGACCCGAACAAACGCAGCGAAACCCCGCCCGAGTGGGTGGCTCAGGCACAATCCATTAATCAACAGCCTGCTCCAGCACAGCCCAAAGTCGAAGACTTGGGTGCATCTGCTCAGGAACAAGATGATGCCGTA
>CAZHOX010000133.1:5033-8701 GCA_964534345.1 uncultured Anaerolinea sp. | reverse complement strand
GCGCCAACGTAGCGAGTGAGTCTGTCCGCTTGATGGACTGGGACGTAGAGAATGTCACCGCGGTCATATTCAACGGTGAGAAACTCCCGTTCGTGGCCGTCCAATTGTCGCTGGATCAGACCCGCGAAGCGTCCAATGCCGTGATCTACATGGACAACATAATCCCCCACTTGCAAATCCGCGTACAGCATTTCGGGCGTATCCGCAACTTTGCGCTGGCGTGTGCGCGGCTGCGGACGTTCCCATCCGAAGATTTCAGAGTCCGTGATGAGGTGAGTAGGAACTAAAGAATCAGGGATTAGGGTGAAGCCTTCGGAAAGTGAGGCTTCGATAAATTCCAAATTCTTGAAATCAGAAGCGGGATAATGTTCGTCCCACATTTCGTGCAGGCGTGGTGATTGACGCGAGACAATGAAAACCTGTTCGCCGCTTTCCACAATGGGAGCAAGATAATCAATAAAAGGTTTGAGCCTGCCGCCAAATCTTTCATCGTGCCCAAACGAATCGCTGAGAATTTGAGAATGGTCACCACCCACAATTTCGGTGGAATGGCCCAACTCCAAAAATAAAAACTCGCTCAGGCTGTCATGCAGTTCAGACCACGGCAAATATGGCACAGGGAAATCGTTTGAAAGCGTGCCTTCATCAACACTTTCGCGCCTGAACTTGATCGCCTGCTCTTCGATCTCGTTCGCCATCACTTCTACAAGGCTCAGGTCATCCACAATGGCGAGAGTCTTTTGCGGGAAGTAATCCAGCAACGAAGCAGGCTGCGGATGAAGCAGCGGAATGTGAAACTCGGAAAGCTGAATGGCATCGTCCGTTGTTTCGGCTAAAAATTCTCGCGCCGGTGTGACAAGAATGTTTTCAAGTTTTTCAAGCGTGCGTTGCGTGGCGGGGTCAAAGCTGCGGATGGTTTCGATCTCATCGCCAAAGAAGTCCAAACGAACTGGATTCATTTCAATCGAAGGCCAGACATCGAGGAGACCTCCGCGGTGAGAGAATTGACCCGGCTCGAGGACTGTGTTCACACGCTGGTAGCCGATCCTCGCCCACTCACGGATCAGACTATCGGGTTGAATGCTCTGGTTTACTGACAGTTTTTTACACGCTTTGAGAAAGTCACGCCGCGGCAGGGTGCGCGTCATCAAAGCGCGGGCTGATGCAACGATGATGGGCGGCATCTCTGGCTTCTTTGCGAATGGCAAATGGTAATTGGAGAGGGCCGTGAGTACCAAAAGCCGTTCGCGACGAGTTGTCATCCCCCATGCAGCTTCTTCATAAAAAAGCGGATTCGGCTCCGCAAACAAATAGCGTGGAGATTTTGTCCAAAAGCCAAGTTCATCGAACATTGCCAGCGCATGGTCGGCGCGGTCTGTGATGAGCAGGATGGGCTGATTCAGGTCCCCGTGCAGGGATGCGAGAACAGGCAAACGCGCAGAACGCGGAAGTCCCAGCCCTGCGGTGGGGTTGCCGGCGTTGAGCTGCGTGAGCAGTTGCTGATATGAGGAAAGCGAACTGATGCTTGAAAGAAGAGGTTGCATGGGTTTTGGAAGAAAGAGAGAAAATGGTAAGTAGAAAGTGGAAAGTGTTTATGTTACTTTCCACTTTCTACTTATTACCCGCTACTTACTTACATCTCCATTGAATTGATTCATGGCTTTGTTCAGACCGTGAGTTACGAAGGTCAATGCAGCGTCCACCCCGTGTTCTAGGATTTCGGGGAGGAGTTTCAGATCATCCTTGGAGAAATCTTGCAAGACGTAATCTTTTGCGTCCATACGGCCGGGAGGACGACCAATACCGAGGCGCAGGCGTGGGAAGTCTTTTGTGCCAAGTTGTTCTATTGTGGATGCCATGCCGCGCTGTCCGCCTGGCCCGCCAGTGGGACGGATACGAATGGTGCCGAGTGGAATATCCAGATCATCATGAGCCACAAGCAGGTTCTCGAAGGGAATCTTGTAGAAGTGCAACAGTCCCTGCACGGATTGGCCTGACAGATTCATAAAGGTCTGCGGCTTGGCGAGGATAACCTTCCGCTCTTCGTGAAGCGCAGAGATGACAATGGCTTTGGATTGCAGCTTCATCCCACGCGCATTCAAGCGGACGGCGATGTGGTCAATGAGCATGAAGCCAATGTTATGACGGGTATCTTTGTATTCGCGGCCAGGGTTGCCGAGGCCGATGATGAGGTAAGTGTCGGGCATGGGTGTTAGGTTCCAGGTATCAGGTTCTAGGTTGAAGGTTGAAGGTTAGGTGGTTTTGCGAAGGCGGAGGATGAGAGAGAAGAAGATAAATAAGATGAGGACGATCAATGCACCACGAGAGAAGGTGGAATAGATGGATGTGGTTGTAACGGAAGCAGGGTTTGCTGGCAATGGTGTGGATGACGGAAATGTAATGATGGCTGTGGAGGTCAGTTGGCTTAATGCAGGGAGTGGAGTTGCGGCATTGAATTGTGGAAGTGGAGTTTCTGTGAGCACAATTTCTGTAGGTTCGGGAGTGTCGTTGCGGATTTTTAGATCTGAAATGGTTACATCTTGAAAGGTACCGTCAATTAGAAAGATGCGCAGGCGCAGGTCGTAGTCGCCATCGGTGAGGGCGGTTGTGTCCCATACGGCGAGGGCGGAATCAGCTACAGGCTGAGGGAATGTCTGGATGGTGAACCAGTTATCGGCGGAGTCTGAGGCGTACTTAAATTCCAATGCAGCGGATGAGAAATTTGGCACGGTCATGTTGCCTGCAATTTCCACTTGTCCACGAATCACATCCCCACTTTGAGGGGCGGAAATACCCGCAGGCGAGTCTTGAATCAAAAAAAGCAGGAAGGCGAAAAACAACTTTAACATGGCAACCGTTGAGTCTAACATGAAGGAGGAGGAGGGTCAAATATCGGGTCTTTATTGAATTGAAATGCGAAGGCAATTCTCGAATGTTTCTTTTTCTGGTAAACTCTAGCCGTTCAATCACATTTATGGCGGGGACACCCGCTTCTCTAGGAGACTGAGTTATGGCACTTTCCCGCTCTGACCAAATGGTGGAACGCCTTCGTAATATGCAGGCCGCCGCACCAGACATTGAAGCTTCAGCCGTTGTTTCGGTGGACGGTTTGATCATGGCCTCTGCCCTGCAACAGGGCGTGGAAGAGGACCGTGTTTCCGCCATGTCTGCGGCTATGCTCAGCCTTGGTGAACGTATTTCAGGTGAACTCGGCCGCGGCGGGCTGGAACAGGTCTACATCAAAGGAGATAAAGGTTCCATTGTATTGACAGCCATCGGGGAAGAAGCCGTGTTGACTGCAATGTCTCGTCAGGATGGGAAGCTTGGCATGATCTTCCTTGAGATGCGACGCGCTGCTGAAGACCTTGTGAAACTGGTCGGATGAGCAGGATACGACATTCACCACTAAAAAGTAAGTAACCCCAAATGGGGAGGGCTTAAAGCCCTCCCCATTCTCTTTGTATTTTTTAGGATACAGGCTGTTTAAATTCTATTAGCCGCGAATTACACGAATTTCGCGGTAGTTCTTTTATGTTGTGTAAATTTCAATTTTTATTAAGTTATTGCTTCATCGGGCAGAAGCCCACCTTGCAATGACGAAGAGGAGATTAAAATGACTACAAAATATTTATTTTTCACAGGCGGCGTTGTTTCATCGGTAGGAAAAG
>CAZHOX010000133.1:3629-4933 GCA_964534345.1 uncultured Anaerolinea sp. | reverse complement strand
ATGACTACAAAATATTTATTTTTCACAGGCGGCGTTGTTTCATCGGTAGGAAAAGGTGTGACCGCCGCGGCAATGGGCTTGCTGCTTAAGGAGCGCGGTTTCAAAGTTGCCGTTCAAAAATTGGATCCGTATATCAATGTGGACCCTGGCACCATGTCGCCTTATCAGCATGGTGAAGTGTACGTGCTGGATGACGGCGCAGAAACGGACCTGGATCTTGGTCACTACGAAAGATTCATTGACAACCGCCTGAGCCGCGTCAGCAACTTTACTACGGGGCAGGTCTATGCAGAGATCATCGCAAATGAGCGGCGCGGCGATTATCTTGGTGGGACAATTCAGGTCATTCCGCATATCACCAATGAGATCAAGCGGCGCATTGGTTTGGTTGGCAAAGAAACCGGCGCAGATATAGTCATTCTCGAAGTTGGCGGCACGGTTGGCGATATTGAGTCACAGCCCTTCCTTGAGGCACTGCGTCAACTCCGTAACGAGGTGGGGCGTGAAAACTGTCTTTTCGTGCATGTAACATGGCTCCCCACCATTGGCGCAACGGGTGAGATCAAGACCAAGCCTACACAACATTCTGTGGCGGCGCTGCGTTCCATTGGTATCTCACCGAATATCATCATCGCGCGCGCAGATGCGAATGTGGATAAAGGCCTGTGCGAAAAGATCGCACTTTTTTGCGATGTAGAAAAAGATGCAGTCATTCCCATGAAAACAGCCGAAGTGTTGTATGAAGTTCCAATGCTTTTGGAAAACCTCGGCGTAGGTGAATTGATGCTCGGCAAACTTGGGCTGAAATCCACCCGCAAGCCAAACATGGAGCCGTGGAAAAAACTTGTGGAAGAAGTCCGCAAGCCGAAGCCAACTGTCAAAGTGGCGCTTGTCGGCAAATATGTTGAATTACAGGATGCGTACATGTCTGTTCGTGAGGCATTGAAACATGCGGGACTCGCAAACGGCGTGGAAGTTGAAATTAGTTGGGTACATTCCGCTGACCTTGAAAAAGATAAAGGGTGGGATGTCGTCAAAAAAGCAGATGCAATTCTTGTGCCAGGCGGGTTCGGCTCACGCGGTATCGAAGGAAAAGTTTTAGCGGCACGTTATGCCCGCGAGAATAAAATCCCTTATCTTGGCTTGTGTTTAGGAATGCAAGTGATGTGCATTGACTTTGCCCGTCACGTTCTTGACCTTGAAGAAGCCAATTCCTCTGAATTTGATCGTGGCACCGAGTACCCCGTCATTGACTTGATGCATGACCAGCGCTCCATTACAGATATGGGCGGAACCATGCGCCT
>CAZHOX010000133.1:0-3529 GCA_964534345.1 uncultured Anaerolinea sp. | reverse complement strand
TTTTTATAGTTTACGAGGCCTGCAAAGCCCTATGAAAATATTTCTTCTGAAAGAAAAACGCCACATTGACCAACCCGATCATCACCGGCACTTCGATCAATGGTCCAATTACTGCTGCAAAAGCTGCGCCTGAATTGATGCCAAAGACGCCAACAGCCACAGCAATTGCTAATTCAAAATTGTTGCTGGCAGCAGTAAACGAAAGCGTTGTGGTTTGGGAATAATCTGCACCGATGGCCTTGCCGAGGAAAAAGGTCAGCAGGAACATCACAATAAAATAGACCAATAGCGGAATAGCCACCCGCACAACATCCAAAGGCAATTGCACGATCAAATCACCTTTCAAACTGAACATAACCACAATCGTAAACAGTAAAGCGACCAGTGTCAGCGGGCTGATTTTTGGCACAAATACCTTTTGGTACCACTCCCTGCCGCGCGCGCGAATCAAGAAAAAGCGAGTCAGAAAACCTCCAATAAATGGAATGCCAAGGTAAAAGAAAACGGTCTTCGCGATCTGGCTGATGGTGATGTTAACAATATTCCCCTCCATGCCAAACCAGGTCGGCAGAATGGTAATAAACACATATGCGTAAATGCTATAAAACAACACCTGAAAAATACTATTAAAAGCAACCAGGCCAGCAGCATATTCATTATCGCCATGAGCCAGTTCGTTCCACACAATGACCATCGCAATGCAGGGCGCAATACCGATCAGAATCAGCCCGGTCATATATTCAGGGTAGCCGCGCATGAAAATGACCGCAAGCACAAACATCAGCGTCGGCGCAACGATCCAGTTCTGAACAAACGCAAGCCCAAGCACCTTCCAGTTGCGGAAGACATCGCCCAATTCTTCGTACTTGACCTTGGTAAAGGGCGGGTACATCATCAGGATCAAACCAATCGCAATTGGAATGTTCGTCGTCCCCACCGAAACAGCATCATTGAAAGCTGCAACCGTCGCAGGCATCACGAAGCCGATTCCCACGCCAACTGCCATAGCCAGAAATATCCACAAGGTCAGGTAACGATCGAGAGTGGAAAGCTTTTTGGTCGTGCTTTTTTCCTGAGTCATACGAACCTCCATATTAAGAATAGGTCTTGAGCAAAGCAATCATTTCTTTTTCAATTTCATCGCGCACTGCGCGAAAAACATTCATATCATCGGTCAAAGCAGGGTCGGTGAAACTATGATGAACGCGTTTTCCTTTTCCAAGCCAAATGGGACATTCTTCCGCTGCTGAATCACAAACAGTCACGACGAGGTCAAAATCCAAATCCTGAAATTCATCTGCGCGCTTCGACCTGCCCGTATGTTGGATCCCGATTTCTGACAGAGATTCCAACGCCTTGGGGTGGATGTAACCCGCAGGCTTTGTCCCCGCGCTGACCGCCTGCCAACTTGCCCCCATCCGCGCATTGACGATGGCTTCCGCCATTTGTGAACGGCAAGAATTGCCCGTACATAAAAACAAAACTCTTTTCATCATTTATCTCCTCGTCAGCGGTTTTACCATGCCCGAAAGAAATAAAAGTTATAGTCTTGTTAACGTTTATGCTGTTTCAAGCGCGCTGGTCAGCCACGCGGTCACCTCGGCAGGGGCTGGGATTCGTCCCGTGGAAACGATCTTTTCATTAATCACCAGCCCGGGCGTAGACATGACGTTGTATTTCATGATCTCGGGGTATTCGGTCACTTTGACGATCTCGGCTTGCAAGGTCATCTCATCCACAACTTTGTGCACGATCTGTTCCACACGTTTGCAGTTGGCGCAGCCTGAGCCAAGGATTTTGATGGTTAACATATTTTCTCCTGTTTACAAAATAATATTGAAAAGATAGCCTGTGAAAATGATCGCCACGGCAATCACGCCGATGAACACAGCGATCAACTGCGGTTTGAGCACGCGTCGTAGAATGATCGTCTCGGGGAGGCTAAGCCCAACCACCGCCATCATGAACGCCAGCACCGTTCCAAGGGACGCGCCTTTTTCCATCAATGCGCTCACAATGGGAATAATGCCCGCCGCGTTGGAATAAAGCGGGATACCAAGCAGAACCGCTGCAGGAACAGACCACCATGATTCTTTCCCCATAATCCCAACCAACGCACTTTCAGGCACATAACCGTGAATCCCAGCGCCAACAGCGATGCCAATGACAACATACAGCCAAACTTTACCAACGATCTCTTTGACAGAATCCCAAGCGCGCTCAATTCGATCGTTCCAGGTCAAATTTTCATCTAACATTTGTCCTGTTCCGCTTTTGATCTGCCAGACAAAATCTTCCACGTATCGTTCCATTTTCAACCAACCGATCACCATCCCAGCGAGAATAGCAATGACGAGTCCAGATGCAATATAAAGCCCTGCAACTTTCCAGCCAAATAAACCAAACAGCATAATGACAGCTACTTCATTAATTGTAGGAGCTGCAATGAGGAAGGAAAATGTAACCCCGAGCGGGATGCCTGATTCTACGAACCCGATGAAGAGCGGAACAGCAGAGCATGAGCAAAACGGTGTGACAATTCCAAGCAATGCCGCGAAGATATTCCCAACTCCCTCGCGCTTTCCTCCAAGCATGGCGCGGGTACGTTCTGGACTAAAGAAGGTGCGAATGATAGAAATGACAAAAACCATTCCCGAAAGCAGGAGCAAGATCTTGGGAACATCGTAAAGGAAAAAGGCTAATGATTCACCAAAACGTGAATCTCGTGCAAGCCCAAATGCCGAATACGATATCCAGTCTGCAAGGGGTTGAATGATATTGTAGGCAAAAAGCCACACCGTGGCAGCAACAGCCAGTGTGGAAAATAAGTATTTATTGGTATGTGGTGATGACGAAGAATTGAATGTAGTCATGCGCTATAAACTCGAGGCAGGAATTAGTACTGGCGAACATTGAGGGCATTCGCAAGAGGGATAAAATTGAGTATTGATGAGTGTGGAAACTGTTTCAGTGGAGATTCCACTTAGGCGAGCAGTGGCAGTGACCAGGTCCAGAAGAGAAGCGTCTTTTAGTCGATAAAAAACATAACGGCCTTCGCGCCTGTCAAGCAAAATATCCGCTTTGCGAAGAGACATCAAATGCTGTGAGATGTATGCTTGCCGCCAGCCAAGCGTAGTTTCGAGATGGCAGACACAAGCCTCACCTGTCCCGATGGCAATCAGGATGGCGATGCGTTGTGGTGAAGCGATGGCTGAAAGTGGTACTGATATTCTCTCTGAAATTTCTGTAAGGGATTGTTTTTTCATATTCATTTTCCTGAATGTATTATACGTCACATTCATTTAAATGAATGTGAGAGGTGTCATGTATTCTTTCGCAAAACATCACCTGTAGATTATTGCTCACTTGCAGCCTTTAAGACGTCATTCGCAAGTTGTAGAATTGTATTGACACCACCCTACCCTCATGGTAAACTATCGCCCGCTCAGTTAATTGGTCCCGTGGTGTAGCGGCTAACATGCGGCCCTGTCAAGGCCGAGATCGCGGGTTCGAAACCCGTCGGGACCGC
>CAZHOX010000132.1:5535-8738 GCA_964534345.1 uncultured Anaerolinea sp. | reverse complement strand
CGGCCCTTCTTGCCTTTGAGCATGTCGCTCAAAGACTTCAGTTCGCGGCGTCCACGGCGGGAGAGAGCCTTGCCGCGCTGGCTGTTATCGATGAGGCTGTCAACAGCCTCCTGCAACATGCGCTTCTCATTGCGGATAATGACATCGGGGGCACCGAGTTCGAGCAATCTCTTCAAACGGTTGTTGCGGTTGATCACGCGGCGATACAAGTCATTAAGATCGGAAGTCGCAAAGCGGCCGCCATCCAACTGAACCATCGGGCGCAGATCGGGAGGGATCACGGGAAGAACAGTGAGGATCATCCACGCAGGGCTGTTGCCAGAGCGGCGGAACGCTTCCACAACCTTCAAGCGGGTCGTGGATTTCTTGCGCTTCTGCTTGCTCTTTGTAGTGCGGACTTCGTGCCAGAGTTCCTCAGAAAGTTTATCGAGGTCAAGGCGTTCGAGAATATCGAAGAAGGCTTCAGCACCCATGTCGGCGCGGAAGACCTGTCCCCAACGCTGCTTGAGTTCGCGGTAGCGAATTTCGCTGATGAAGGTAAAGGGGCGAAGCTCCAACAGTTCATCGCGCAGGCGTGAGGATTGATTCGATGAAGCGGAGGTTTGATTCTCCAACTCACTGCGCAGCGCTTCCATATCCAAATCTGCCTGGGCTTTGATGGCGCCAGCTTGTGTCTTGAGAGATTCCACTTCACGCAGTTTCTTGTCTTTCAACTCATTCTCAAGAGATTCCATTTTCTTCTGGACAGCTTTTTGAATGAGCGTGATGTGCTTGCTGGAAACTTTGTCATTGGCATCGATGATCTTCTCGCCAGTTGACTCAAGGACAACAGCTTTCTTCGCAGCTTCACCCATCTGCTCCTGAAGTTGTTTTTCCAACTTCTGGCCTTCTTTGATGATGGGATCCATCTGCTCGGCAATGCCTTCATCGTACCCCTGCTCAAGCAAGGCTTGCTTCTGCTTGAGTTCAGAAATGCGTTGGTCACGCTTGGTCTTGATCTCAGCGATGCGGGAGTTCACATCAGTAGCCTGCTCACGCTCAGATACCGATATTTCATCCTCAAGGCGCTGCAAGGCTTTCTTGCGGGCTTCCTCATCCACATAGGTGACGATGTACTGCGCAAAATACAAAACGCGATCCAGATTGCGACGGGAAACATCCAACAGCATACCCATCTGAGATGGGATGCGGCGGGTGTACCAAATGTGCGCAACCGGAGTAGCAAGGGCAATGTGGCCCATGCGTTCACGGCGAACAGCGGAGCGCGTTACTTCCACACCGCATTTATCACAAGTGATGCCTTTGTATCGGGGGTTCTTGTATTTACCGCAATAGCATTGCCAATCGCGGGTCGGGCCAAAAATGGCCTCACAAAACAATCCATCCTTCTCAGGTCGTAAACGACGATAATTGATTGTTTCGGGTTTCAGCACCTCACCATAAGACCACGATAAGATCGTTTGGGGTGAAGCAAGGCTGATACGGAGTGCGGTCAATCCCTTGGTTTCCACTGGATTCTCTCCTAAAAAAAAGATTACGAATTAAATTATCTCTGTGGCGTGTAGTCGCTTAATACCAGAGACAAACAAAGGCAAGCGCTTCGAGAGTATTTTCTCAAGCGCTTGCTGTTTATGGCTCGTTTTTGTATCCAACAGAATGATTATATGCACTCGGCGGATGCCCGTCAAGGGTGTTAAGTATAGAAGAGCCCGCGACTTTAAAGCTGATTCCGCCTCTTTTTTAGACGTTTCGCCTGATTCTGTCTACTTTAGCATTCCCTTTGCTGACAATTACCCCTATGGCGTTGCCGTAGGTGTTTCTGTCGGGACGGGCGTATCTGTGGGGATGATGATCTCCAGCGTTGGTGTTGGCGTATCTGTCGGGAAGCTGGTGGGAGACGGAGTCTCTGTCGGCGGGAGCGGAGGCACGGTAGGAGTCGGCAGGCTGAGGTTAAGTCGGATGCGCTTGTCTACTTCTGCCTTATCGCCGACCAGAGTCAAGCGCAGGGTCACAACCCCATTCGGCACGCTGGATAAATTCCATGTGGTGAAGGTGCCGCCCTTAACTGGGTTATTGCCTTCGCCCAAAACAGTCCACGAATTTGGGTCTTCGCCCTGCCCATATTCGAGTATCCATTTTTTGAATCCTTCGCTGGCATCGGCAGTTCCTTTTATTTCAAGCGCCGGAGATGAAACAACCTGCCCATCACTGAGGTTGATTTCAATCACAGGTTGTGGATCACCTTCTCGGCAATCACGCTCTGGCGCGTAGTATGGATTCTTTGGCAGGTTGTTGTCTTCCAACCAGGCTTTTCCATCGCCTGTTTCGAACCATGCACGCGCCCACTTATCTGTCACATTTAAAACCATCTCTTCCTTGCTGGGGCCATCACAGGCTTCAGAAGCTTGATATCCTGTCCACAAGTCGATATTGATGCGGCGGGCAAGGTCCTGACTTGGCGGAAGTGGAAGCTGATCGAAGGCAAAGACTTCGCTGATTTGCGAACCGCAAAAGCTGGAAGGCTCGGTGCCTGACAGGCGGCAGACAATTTTGTCCACGATCCCACTTGGGCGGTTGAAGGGAGTCGGTGCGCCGTTGGTCAGATACGGCACGGCAAATTCCATGAACTGCGACCAGATCGGCGCGGCGCCGCTCAAGCCCGATGAATTGACCATGGGGGTGTAATCGGCATTACCGACCCATACGCCAGTGACAAGATCAGGGGTGTAGCCCATTGTCCAGTTGTCGCGGATATCGTTGGTGGTTCCTGTCTTTGCGGCAACCGGGAAGGAAAGGTGCAGTGCGGAGTTTCGCCCAAATGTGTAATTGCGCGCTTCGTTATCCGAAAGGATGGAAGAAATGAGGTAGGCATGCTCAGCACGGATGACCTGCTCCCCTTCTTCGGGTTTGTATTCGTAAATGATGTCACCAGCAAAGTTGGTGATCTTGAGAATGGCAACAGGCGGCATTTTCTTTCCGCCGTTTGCAAAGACGGAATAGGCGGTAGTCATATCCATCAAGCTGACATCACCACCGCCGAGGGTGAGAGACAAGCCGTAATCGTTGCGGGTAAGCGAGGTAATGCCTAGCTTCTCGGCCATGCTAATCAAGCCATCTTTTTCGGGTGTGTTCGGGTCATCATATATGCCGACGAACTCAAGCGCCTTCACGGCAGGGATATTGAATGAGTTGGCAAGCGCCAA
>CAZHOX010000132.1:0-5435 GCA_964534345.1 uncultured Anaerolinea sp. | reverse complement strand
GTGTTGTTATCCACCATTGCGTTGACTTGATTGGTGACCAACTCTTGCGCGCGATCCTGCAAAGCCGGGTCTAATGTGGTGTACACAACAAAGCCGGAGCGATAGATAGTCTGTGCATCATACAACTCTTCAAGCTGTGCGCGGACGAAGTTAACCCAGTGCGGGTACTTGGCGTCAAAAGAAGGCGGGCGATAGGAATATGCCTTCATTTCATTTGCAGCTTGAGTTGCCTGGCTTGGATCTACACAAACTGGATTTTCGCTGTTGCTGACTTTAATGCAGCCCTCTGTAGTACTTAGCTCAAACATGAGTACAAGCACTTGTTGCTGACGAAGCAAAGTTACATCTGGGTTGGTGTAGATATCGTACACAGCCGGGGATTGCGGCAAGCCCGCAAGGAAGGCAGCTTCACCAAGCGTAAGTTCTTTGGCAGATTTTCCAAAATAGGTTTCTGCGGCTGCTTCTGCTCCGTAAGCGAGATTGCCGTAGTAGATCTCGTTCAGATACAGTTCGAGGATCTCATCCTTGGTGTAGCGGCGGGTAATCTCTGCGGCAAGGATGATCTCACGTGCCTTGCGTGTGACGGTGCGTTGGCTGCGTTCTTCTTGCGAAAGCAAAAGCGCACGTGCCAGTTGTTGAGTAATTGTGGATGCGCCGCCGCCCTGCCCGCCTGTGACGTAGTTCTGCCACAAGGCACGAGAGATGGCGACCGGGTCGAAACCAGGGTTACTGTAAAAGCCCTTGTCTTCTGTAGCAATAGTGGCAGCGATCAGATTTGGGGAAATGTTCGCCAGCGGGATGTAATTACGGCGTCCGGCAGTGGGGTCAAGCAGCTCATATAAGACCTGTCCATTGCGGTCGAGGATGCGGGTGGTTTCAAATTGCGATGCATTTTCTCGGAGGGAGCCGGAGTCTGGGAGGGTTCTGGCAATGGCTGCATATTGATAAACGAAGACCGAGCCGAGGCACAAGCCTGCAATAACGATCAGAAAAGCAGAGATGATCAACCCGCGCAGGAAACAGCCGGTATTTCCCCTCAGAAAATTTCCGAAAGTTGAGAGGCGTTCGAGTATGGTTTCTTGAAGGCTGGCGGGGGGAGGCGTGTATTCAGGCTGCTGATATACAGGGTGTTGCGGGGCAGCAGGCTGTTGATATTTCGCCGGTTGATACGCCGCAGGTGTAACGCGTGTGCCTTCCAGATCGATCTCATCCACACGGCGGGGCAGAGGCATATTGTCTTTGTCCAATGCAGGGCGGGTGAATACAGGGGTGGTGCCCTCTGTACTCGGAGCAGGATCAATTGTCGGCTTAGATTGAGGCGCGGGAGTTAAGTCGGCGCGAGTCTCTTCTTCAGATCTTAATAGTCGGCGTAATCTATCAACTTCGTCATCACTCATGGGGTCTCTCATTAATCGAAAAACTATTTCGGTTTGCTTAATACCAGTAAATTCAATGTGCCTTTCTGGCAAACTTCATCGCTTTGGTTGAGCACTTCCACCGAGGCTATTAACGAACCGCCGCCAATGCGTGGAAGGGCTTTGGTATCGCTGATGGTCAACACGGCGTGGACGGTATCGCCGATAAAAAATGGCTTGACGAACTTCCATTCTTGAATCTCACGGAAGGCAAGGACGGTACCTTCGAGCAGGCCAGTTTGCATAATGAGTCCAACTGAAATGGACATGCCTAACAAGCCATGCGCAATGCGCTGGCCGAACTGGGTCTTGCTTGCAAAAGCGGCGTCGGTGTGGATTTGGTTGTAGTCGCCTGTCAGACCGGCGAAGGAGAAAATTGCATCCTCGCTGATGGTGCGTCCTGCGGTTTTTACACTCTGCCCCACTGTAAATTCTTCGAAGTAAAGTCCTGCCATGGTGTAGTCTCCTCGTCTGTTTGTCTTTTCGTCGAATAGTTTGATAGTTGAATGGTCGGCTGGCTACTTGACTAAACGACTATATGACTATCAAACTAAATTATACCCGTTTGACCATCCGCCATTCTGCCCGTACAATTGGCCCCATGCGCGACTGGTCATTATCTCTTGGCGACCCGCTCCACCTCACACTGGCGGCGGATGCCCGCCTTTGCAAGCCGGATTACGTCAATGACCACATTTGGGAAGTGGAACTTGGCAACGCCGACCCTGAACGAGCCGCTGTTGCGCTCTACACAACCTTCGGCCTGCGTGCCCGTTCGATGCGCATTTTCCTGCGCTTTCACGAAGGCGGCAACACGGTTACAGACCCTAACACCTTTGTCACCAAACCGTCACTGCGGCGTTTCTACCCAAACTTCCTAACCCTCGATTTTGTTCCCCTCGAAAACCTTTTTGTCAGCACCGATTTCTGGGTTCCCGAATCTCATGCGGTGGCCGGGCGTGTAACGCTCACCAACAAAAGCAATGCCGTTCGCCAGATCAAGCTGGAAGTCTGCGCTACGCTCATGCCGTTGGATGGGCAATCCATCGTCCCGACTCAACAGCAGCTAGTCAACATCCTTGCAGGACAGACCAGTGGAATTGCGCCGGTGATCTTTACGACGGGTGGCCCCAAACACGGCCCCGGCCCCTACCCCTCGCTCATGCTGGACCTGGAACTTGGTCCCGGCTCCACACGAACATTAGCCTTCTCTGAAGCCGCTCTCGACACCATCCCCGAAGCCTTTGAACTCGCCCGCAAAACCGCCGCCCGCTCGTGGCAGGCGGAACTCGCGCGCATCGAAATGCTGGACGCCTCTCAAGTATTGGACATCCGAACCGGTGATGTGGATTGGGATGCCGCGCTCTCCTTCAGCCAGAAAGCGGCGCACGCCCTGTTCTTTAGCGGCAACGGACATTTACCTAACCCATCCTTCGTGAACGCCCGTCACATTGACCACGGCTTTTCACGCAAAGGCGATGGCACCGACTACCCACCCGCATGGAACGGACAATTTCCGCTGGATGCGTATTATCTCTCCAGCATTTTGCATGGCGCACCGAACGCAGCAAAAAACTTGCTGCTCAATTTTCTCTCCACACAAGACGAAGACGGCGAAATAGACGGCAAACCCGGCATCGCAGGCCAGCGCGGAAAATTTTTAGCCGCCCCATTGCTCGCCAGCCTCGCGTGGAAATATTACCAAACCTCGCAAGATGAAGTTTTTCTCGCTGACGCATTCCCAAAATTAATTAAATTCTTCTGGTCGTGGTTCTCCAGCCTGCACGACCGCAACCGAGATGGCGCCCCCGAATGGGACAACATTCTGCAAACAGGTTTTGAAGACAACCCGCTCTTCGATGTCTGGCATCCGTGGTCGCAAGGGTTGGATATTTCCCTCGTCCACAGCCCTTCACTGGAAGCCATGCTTTATCACGAAGCACAGGCGCTGGCCAAGATCGCAAAACAACTTGGCAAACCTGCGGAAGAAACCGCGCTTGTCACTGCACAGGCAGCCACCCTCAAAACATCCATCGAAGCAAGTTGGAATCCGCGTAACAGTTTCTATTCCTACCGCGAACGCGAAACAGGGCTGGTTTCAACCAGCAAAGTCCTTGCCAAACGCAAAGGCGAAGGGAACATGCGCCCGAAGTTTGATTCAGAGACACCCGTCCGCTTGTTGATCGAGATCCAAACCAAAGATCCAGGTGCGAAGCGGCCAGAAGTTGAGATCAGCGAATACTTCACCAAATCCAAAGGCATTGTAGAAAACATCCCCGGGCATCAATTCCAATGGCGCACAGGCGGGCTGGTGGCTACAAGCCAAAAAATCTATTATCGCGTTGGGCGCATCACCGTCACCGGGTTGGATGAAAAAGACAAGATCACCGTCAGCATCATTGACACGAACGGTGAAGACATCACCTTGGCGCTGCCGCTCTGGGCCGAAATGCTCGAAAAGCAAAAAGCCTACGCCATGATCGGACGCAACGTGATGATGGCAGAACGCTTTGACCGTCCGTTTGGGATGCAGTTCCTGCCGCTCTCTCCCGACCCGGAAGCTGAAACCGTTTCAATGAGCGTGAGCCTCCCCTGGAACATGCTCATTGCTGAAGGCCTGCTCGCCTACGGATTCCGCGCCGAAGCCACCCGCCTGACCGCGCATCTGATGAACGGCGTCATCCAGAATCTGAAACAGAACCGCGCATTTTATCAACGCTATCACGCTGAAAAAGGTGCAGGCATTGGCGAACGCAACTCGCTGCACGGACTTGCCCCAGTCGGCTTGTTCATGCAAGCTCTGGGCGTGACCATTCTTTCATCCACGCGGGTGAAACTGGAAGGCAAAAATTTATTCCCCTGGCCTGTGACGATCAAATACAAAGGTCTCACCATCGTCCGTGGCATGGAGCAAACCACTGTCACATTCGTGAACGGTGAAAGCGCCATCGTGAAAGATGAAACGCCCTGCATTGTTGAAATATAAATAAATTCTCATATAAAAGAGCCATCACATTCCCGTGATGGCTCTTTTATATTTACGAAGATTTAATCTTTAACTTGAAAAGCATGGTATAAAAATCAATGGGATTTTTTATGCAATATTGACCATAAAAACCTGATGACAAAAAAACTATTTGACCATCTCATCTTTTTATATGGGGAAGAGAAAGCGCCGCAGTTATATGAGCGAGCGCAAAAGTTGGTGGATGGGTATCGCACGCGAATTTTCACACACAGCGGGGAACTTACCGAACGCGACTCGATCCTCATCACCTACGGCGACCAAGTTCAATCGACAAACGAAAAACCGCTGCAAACCCTCGGCAAATTTTGCAAAAAATATTTGACCAATATCGTCAGCGGAATTCACATCCTGCCCTTCTATCCGTGGACATCAGACGATGGCTTCTCTGTGGTGGATTATCGCGAGATCGACCCAAGCCTGGGAGAGTGGGATGATGTCTCATCCATGCAAAGTCATTTCCGCTTGATGTTCGATGGGGTCATCAATCACATCTCTGCGCAAAGCGATTGGTTCAAAGGATTTCTGCGCGACGACCCAAAATATCGAGATTATTTTATTGCTGTTGAAAACTCGCCTGAGCTTTCACGAGTGGTTCGTCCGCGGGCGCTGCCGTTACTGACTCCATTCACCACTCCCTCCGGCGAAAAACTGGTGTGGACGACCTTCAGCGAAGACCAGATCGACCTTAATTTCAAAAATCCCGAAGTCCTGCTTGAAATTCTAGATATTTTGCTCCTGTACGTGGAACATGGCGCAACATTTATCCGCCTGGATGCGATCGCGTACTTGTGGAAAGAGATCGGCACAACTTGTATCCATCTGGCGCAAACGCACCATGTCATCCAATTCCTGCGTGCCGCGTTGAATGAGGTTGCCCCGCATGTTCATCTCATCACTGAAACCAACGTGCCGCACGCGGACAATATCTCCTATTTTGGCGATGGGACGAACGAAGCCCAGCTCGTCTACAACTTTGCATTGCCTCCGCTCAC
>CAZHOX010000131.1:0-8742 GCA_964534345.1 uncultured Anaerolinea sp. | reverse complement strand
ACGATAACGAATGGGGTTACTCCTGCCGCACCGCAGATCTCGCCGCTTTGATGGCAAAATCCCTGTAACATTTCGTAGGGGCGAGGTCACCTCGCCCCTACATTTTTGGTGGAAACATGAACAAGAAAACTGTAAAAGACATTGACCTGAAAAACAAACGCGTCCTCATGCGTGTGGACTTTAACGTCCCAATGGCAGATGGAAAAGTAACCGACGACAAACGCATCAAAGCCGCATTGCCGACCATTCAATACGTGTTGGAACAAGGCGCTTCCTTGATGTTGATGAGCCATCTTGGGCGACCAAAAGGCGGCTCAGACCCCGAATTCAGCCTGCGTGCTGCTTCGGAAGCATTAGCCACTCTGTTGAATCGTCCCGTGCAAATGGCACCCGATTGCGTTGGCGCGGAAGTTGAAGCAATGGCAAAAGCCCTCAAACCCGGCGACGTGCTCATGCTCGAAAATACACGCTTCCACAAAGGCGAAGAGAAAAATGATCTCGACCTTGCCAAACAGATGGCATCTCTCGGCGAAGTCTACGTCAATGACGCCTTTGGTTCGGCCCATCGCGCACATTCCTCCACAGAAGGCATCGCACGCTTCCTGCCTGCTGTTTCCGGCTTTTTGATGGAACAGGAACTCGAATACCTCGGACGCGCTGTTGCCAACCCCGAACATCCCTACGTTGCCATCCTCGGCGGCGCGAAGATCAGCGATAAGATCCTGGTTGTTGAAACCCTCGCCTCCAAATGTGACAAGCTCATTATCGGTGGCGGCATGGCGAACACCTTCCTAGCAGCAAAAGGCTTGAACATGCAAGACAGCCTCGTCGAAGCAGAATCCCTCGAAACTGCCAAGACCCTGCTTGCAAAACTAGGTGACAAGCTCGTCCTCCCCGTAGACGCAGTCATCGCTGACAAATTTGACGCCGAAGCCAACACTCAAACCGTAGACGTGGATAGTATCCCCGCAGGCTGGCGCATGTTGGACGTTGGTCCCAAGACCATCGAAGCCTACAAAGCCGTGATCGGCACCGCCAAGCTGGTCGTTTGGAACGGACCTGTGGGCGTCTTCGAGATGCCCAAGTTTGCTGAAGGTACTTTTGCCCTCGCTCGAATGATGGCTGAATCCAAAGCTGTCACCGTCATTGGCGGCGGCGACTCTGCCAGCGCAGTCAAGAAAGCCGGCGTTGCCAAGCAGATGACCCACGTATCCACAGGCGGCGGTGCTTCGCTTGAATTCCTCGAAGGCAAAGAACTCCCCGGCGTTGCAGCTTTGCTCGATAAATAGTATTTCTTCAAAATAGGACAAAAGGAGCAGAAGGATTTCGGTCTTTCTGCTCTTTTGTTTTGTATAATGCGGCCATCAACTTTATAGGAGAAATAATTATATGGAATCCACCCCACCGATCACCCCATCACCTGAAGCGCCGAAATCAAATCGCAACTTGATCATTGGCGTTGTCATTGCAGTTGTTCTATGTTGCTGTTGTGTAGTTACGGGCGCTGGCGGCTATTATGGCTATCAGGCCTATTTGAAGGCTCAAGAAGCTGTTCAGCAGTTTGATGATATTGAGATTCCCGAAATCCCCACCGATATTCCCTTTGACCCAAATAACCTGCCCACCGAAATGGGTGATGTTCCTCAAGGTGGACTTTCAGATGATACAACCCGCTATTCTGCATGGTTGTCGGTTCAATTGGTTGGCATGATGTCTGGTTGTGAGGCTCCATCTGCCGGCACTACTACAATCGAGGTTACACAACAACCCGATGCAAGTGGAATTTGGAAGGAAGCCTGGAACGTGGATTGCGGCAACGGCTCTTTCAAATCGTACAATATTACGTTCACCCCTGAAAACGGGATTGTGACCCCAACGGTTGAACTTCCCTAATGCTAGAAAGATGCAGCGCGGACGTTTCGTCCGCGCTGTTTTTATTTAATTCACTGCTTTGTTTTTTTATTTCTCTACCGTACAAATACGATTAAATTCCGTCATTGCGAGGGTGCTCTTGTTTTTTTGCCCGAAGCAATCTCAAACTATGAAGGGATTGCTTCGCCGCCAAAGGGTAAGAGCGGCGGCTCGCAATGACGGATGGACGGTAGAGAATTTTTATTTCAATTTACAGACAGTTTACCGAGAGATAACCTAAATTAATCGCCCTAGACTATAATCGGGGAAATTTCAAGCGGAGTAATGTATGGCATTCAACATTGGTGAAAATATTGGCGCGTACCGCATCATTGAACAACTGGGGCAGGGCGGTATGGCTACAGTATATAAAGCTTATCATGCGGCATTGGATCGTTACGTTGCCCTGAAAGTTTTACATGCAGCTTTTCACGAAGACCAGACTTTCACCGCACGCTTCCAGCGTGAAGCGCGAGTGGTTGCCCGCTTGGAACATCCAAACATAGTTCCTGTTTACGATTATTCCGAGCATGAAGCGCGCCCCTATTTGGTGATGAAATACATCGAGGGGGATACCCTCAAAGCTCGTTTGAACAAAGGCCCGCTCTCCTCCCGTGAGATTGAACAAGTTGTTGATTCGGTTGGCTCTGCTTTAGGCTACGCACACAGACAGGGGATTTTACACCGCGACATCAAACCCTCCAACGTACTCATTGCCAATGATGGCGTAATGTATCTCGCAGATTTCGGTCTGGCACGAATTGCATCAGCGGGGGAGTCTACCCTCTCCTCTGACTCCATCATGGGCACGCCTCAGTATATTTCGCCCGAACAAGCGATGGGCAAAAAAGACCTCGACTCCGGTACAGATATCTATTCCTTCGCAGTCATGTTGTATGAAATGGTAGTGGGGCAGGTTCCATTCACCGCTGATACACCCTTCTCCATTATTCACGATCACATTTACACACCATTGCCTTTGCCAATGGATGTGAATCCCAATGTGCCTGAACCTGTGCAACGCGTTCTGTTGAAGGCGCTTGCAAAGAATCGCCTCGACCGGTATGAAACTGTCGAAGAAATGATCGCAGCTTTTAAAGCCTCTTGGGCAGAAGCAGGCATTCCCATGCAAGGGACAGCCATCACCATGCGCCCTGGCAGTTTGAAGACACCAACGAAGAGCCAGCCAAAAACTCAAAGCGTGCAACCTGCCGCTAAAACAGTGGCAGTTCAAAGCGCGGCCCCGAAGCGTTCCTCTTCCTGGATGTGGATCGGCGTTGGATTGGTCACCATCCTCTGTATTGGAGTCGCAGCGTTTGCCGTTTGGAGAAATCGCTCTGCGCTTCGCACCCCGCCGACATCTGTTGCTGCTACCGTGGTGGCAGCTACTCCGCTGCAACCTTTGCCCGCGACCAGCGCCCCAATTCCGCTTCCAACTTTGCAAAGCATTTCCCCAGAAGTTTCCGCCGCAACTGAATTAGTGACGAAAAACCCTGGCGATCCGAATGCTCACTTGACACTTTCCCTTGCACTTTGGGACGCAAATGAAATAACTGCGTCGGTTCAAGAATTGGCGCAGGCCGCTAACCTGGCTGGGCCAACTGACAAGGACTTTTTCATGAAGGCTGCTGGAGAGTTTAAAGCCCGTGAAGCGTGGGTGCCTGCTGCTGGAATGTATATGCGTTTGGTTCCAATGGCTCAAAACGGACAAATGCCGGGGAATGTTCAAAGCGACTTACGTGAATCGATTTATAAGGCTAGTGAAAAAAAGGATATGCCTTTGTTTGTGTTCTTCGAGCGGATCGATAACTTTGACCTGCCGCTTGGCTATGTAGCCCGCGGACGATACGCTCTTTATAATGGAACAATGGAAGACGCTAGGGCGCAACTGGCAAATGCCCAAAAACTAAAATCTGATATGTACGAAGCATTTTTGCTTGAAGCGGAGATCGAAATGAAAGCCGGAAATAAAGATGCCGCCGAGTCTATTTTACTTTCGCTATCTTCAGACCTGAAAGCGCCCGATTGGGTGCGTGTGATGGCTGATACATTCTTGAAGACAATGGAGTAGTAAGAAATGAGAACGCCTTTTGTAGCTGGAAATTGGAAGATGAACAAGACCATCGTGGAAACTCGCGAATTGGTCTCTGCAATGAAGCCAGTGTTAAGTGGAATTGCTGGCGTTGAAAAAGTATTTTGCCCGCCATTCATGTCATTGGTGGAAGCCTCTACCGCGCTTGCGGATTCGGGCATCGGCCTCGGTGCGCAGAATATGCACTGGGAAGAGAAGGGCGCATTCACAGGCGAAGTTGCTCCTGGTATGGTGAAGGAATTGTGCAGCTATGTAATTCTCGGTCACTCAGAACGCCGCGCCTATTTCGGCGAAACGGATGAGATCGTCAACCGCAAGCTGCTCGCCGCTCAAAAGTTTGACCTGACCCCGATCGTCTGCGTGGGCGAAACGCTCGAACAATACGAATCCAACCAAACTCGGGATGTGGTCATGCGCCAAACCAGCCTTGGGCTCAAAGGTGTCTCTGCCGAATTTGCTTCACGTATTGTTGTAGCGTATGAACCTGTTTGGGCAATTGGAACAGGCAAGGCATCCAACGGGGTTGAAGCAAATAACGTGGTGAAAGAATATATCCGTCCTGCCATTGCCGAATTGTACGGCGAAGAGATTGCGCAAGCCGTCCGTGTTTTGTACGGTGGTTCTGTCACAGGTGCCAACGCAGCGGAATTTTTCTCCCAGCCTGATATTGATGGCGCCCTCGTGGGTGGTGCAAGCCTGAAAGTGGACGACTTTGCCGCCATTACAAAGGCCGCAGCCAGCTAATATGTTTTAACATGCTGTTCTCTGGCTTTATCTGGTTTATCCTGATGCTTGTGCCGCTGGTATTTCTCCAGCGGCTTTTGCATCGTGAAATTCAAGCGGTGCTCATTTTGCTCACCCGCAATGTGCAATTGACCATCGGGCTATTTTCTGTTTTGTTTTTCCCCGGCGTGTTCCTGCATGAACTCAGCCATTTTCTCATGGCGAAAATTTTACGCGTGCGCACCGGAAAAATTTCGTTAATTCCGCGCACCATGCCAAATGGACGCTTGCAAATGGGCTACGTGGAAACCGTCAGCACAGACATCGTCCGCGATTCCTTGATCGGTCTTGCGCCATTGATTGTTGGCACCTTGTTCGTGGCGTATGCGGGCATTTATAAATTACAGGTTCACACTTTGTGGAATGTACTGAGGGATGGGCAGACTCATTTGTTCTGGGTAGGCTTGGGATTACTGCCAAATGCGCCAGATTTTTACCTGTGGTTTTATCTCACCTTTGCCATCTCCAGCACCATGATGCCCTCAGAATCAGATAGACATTCCTGGCTTCCGCTTGGCTTATGGGCGGCTGCTTTACTGGCTCTTGCGATTTTCTCTGGCGCAGGAACCTGGATGCTCCAAAACCTTGCGCCTCTGCTTGATAACTTTTTATTCTCTGTGGCTTTGTTGTTCGGCTTTAGTAATACGGTTCATCTTGTTTTGCTGTTCCCCTTTTTTGTATTTCACCGCCTGCTCGTGTACATCATGCAGGTGGATGTTCAATAACTTTTATTCCCCTTCCCAAAGATAAATAGTCTCATTCCTTTTTGAATTGAAGATGGCAACGATCTTTCGCCCATCTTGATGACTGATTCTTGTCGCTGCTTTGCGTGCTTCATCCAAATCAACAATCCCAGTGGCAATATCTAGATAATATTCCTTTGTTCGCGGATTGATCCACGTACCCAGCCAGCAATCTGTTTCATTCAAGAATGTTTCATTTCGGGTGATGAAATCATGCAACGCAAACGCCAGATCCACATTCGATGGCAAGATCACGGTCCGCGCTGGATACTTGGGAAAGCTCCACACATCCCTTGCTGGCAGAAAGTCTTTCTCGTTCAATCTGGATGCGGAACCGCCGTTTTTTATCGTCTCTGCAGCGACCCGCAAAATATATTCTTCTGAGATCATCGCAGTGTGAGGATGAATTCCTCAACTTCATCTTCGTTCGGGATGGGCCTCCACTTATCTTCGCGGATGACTTCGAAGCCGCACTTTTCCAACACACGGCGGGATGCGAGATTATGCTGCGCCACATGCGCAAACAACGGGCGCCTCACTTCCTGACCGAGAAACTGCTTCAGTGATTCTGATGCAATTCCCTTGCCCCAAAATTCCCGCCCGATCCAATAGCCAATTTCGCGTTCCCCATCCATTTCAAAGCTGGCAATATTTCCCGCAACTTGTTCGTCGAAAAGAATCGTTCTGTTCATCACGTTTGCATTTGCCATGATTTTTGCCCAATGCGCCATGAATGCTTCCCTGTCTCTGGAAGGGAAAGCCGCCATTTTTGCCGCCACGGGGTCGAGTTGGTGCTCAAAGAAAATCGGCAGATCGCCTTGAATTACATTTCGCAGCGTGATGATATTAGTCATAATTATTTCCTTCGTCCCGCTGCCAGCATTTTATTGCGAATGGGGAAGATAATGAAAAACACATGCACAAATGGCAGAAGCAATTTCACCAACAAATCAGACCTGACCAGTTTCTTCAAATAAAAACTGTAGGGGAATGACAATTCATGGAAGCGCCGCAACTCCACCACTTCCAACCCTGCCGCCTCAAGCGCAGATTTCATCTCAGCCAGCGAAAAGATCTGCTTATGGCCGAAAGGCTTTGCCGAATACATGGTGTTCAAAAAGGTGGGATATTTTCCACCCGAAAGCCAGTACGTGAATTCCCCAAAGCGGTGATAGAACGCATCACGGCAGGGCGTATCAATTAACAAAATACCGCCGCTCTTCAACATTGCCGCCGCAGATTTCAGCGTGGCGAGCGGAAAATTAACATGCTCGATCACATCCCACAAGGTGATAACGTCAAACGTCCCGTGAGACTTCTGCCAATATTCATCTTCGATCGTGCGTTTGACAACATCAAAGCCATGCTTGGTTTTGGCATAGTATGCCCGCGTGTCGCTTAATTCAATGCCGAGCACATCCGCGCCAGCATCCTTCATCTTGGAGAGGAACAATCCGCCACCGCAGCCGATATCCAACACTTTTTTTGCGTTTATCTCGCCATGCCGTCTGACGGCATCCACCTGATGTTCGATCCGCTCCGGGTTCGATTGCAGGGATTTTTCGATGTACGCAATTTCCTTGTCTGTCAGCGCGCTCCCGTCTATGACAGGTGAAATTTCCTCTACCGGGTCGAGATGGTCAATAAAGTGAAATCCATTTGGGGAGACAAATACATTTGTGCCGGATAATTTGTATTTTGGGGAACCTGTTGGGTTTTGTTTTATCGAATCGATGTTTTCCATAGAACTGGAAGTATAACCTCAAAAATAATAGCCTTTTATTGGCCCATGTTGAACTCACGCAATACCCAAATATGCTCTGCTGGGTAGTAGGTGAATCTGGCATACCCGGTATCGCCAAAGGCAAAAGCGACTCCCTGACGATTTACGAACGGTTGTGCTCCAACAATAGTCCGCAGTGCGCTGTTGAGGATGCCGCCATGTGCAACGACCAGATAACTGCCCACCCCGCGCCGAACGATTTTTTCAACGGCTCTTGCGCTTCGGCAATAGATTTCCCAGTCGCTCTCGCCAGTGCCACAAAACGGTTCGTAGGGATTGCGAAAATTTGGCACGGGGTACTTTTCCAAAGCCGCCTCACGAGACATTCCCGCCAGCGGACCGTTGTCCAATTCCATCCAATCGGGGTCGGTTTCAACAGGTGTACTCAATGCCTGCCCGATAATCTTTGCCGTTTCATGCGCGCGTTGCAGAGTGCTGGCTACGATGCGGTCAAATTGAAATTTGTGCTCAAGAAAATTTTGCGCTCGTGCCTGTACTTGGGCGCGACCCACATCTGTGAGCGGGGAGTCGTATCTCCCTTCGTGGACATTTTCATCGTCAGCGCGGGAGCGGGCATGGCGTAAAAAGGTTACGTGGATTTTATTTTCCATGGCAATACCCCAGTTTGATTATTTACTCACTCACCCTGCTCAATTTATTACTCTTCCAGCAGAGGTGGGAGGATGATGTGACCGAATAATGCGCTCAACTCAAAGGCTTCGATCCCTTGCAAGCCAAGCATGAGGGACAATTCTCCGCCGTGATGAAGGTCGTGGTTTATCACACGCCACAAAGTCCATTGGCGGGATGGCGTGTAGATCTTCCCATTCCATTTGTGATTGTAGGTCTGAGCCAGGTCAGAGACTGTCCATGTGGTGAGCATTTTGTCTATCATCTGCCACGTATTTTCCAGCCACTTGACCAGCTCGACTGGGTCATCTGTAATAGCAACGGATTTTTCGACGACATCCCGATTGCCATCGCTATCTGTTTCCCATTCACGGATCTGACTTGCGATCTCTGCGCTTCCCGGTGCGCCCATTCGCACACACCATGTGACACGCCCCAGGCTAATGTGACGGACAAGTTCGCCCACGGTGTTGAAATTGTCCGCAGGCCGCCAGGCAAGTTGACTTTGGGTGAGAGGCGTAACGGCGTTGACAATGCTTTGGTGGTAGCCATTCCATCCGTCAAAAATGGAATTCAATGTAGTTTGAGAATCTGTCATCTTTTTTCCTTGAATAAAGTTACAGGCGGAACGATCTACTCACTAATATTCGCCTTTTTATTAAAACCATTCCATGCCATTGAATATAAAAATGGTTTGCTTCTGACAGGAACTTTTTCCACCCGCTTGAGCCACTCTGCTTCGGCGGCGGCGCTTTCAGCAAGGCATTGATCTGTGAATTCGGCACGTTCTGTTGCGGTTG
>CAZHOX010000130.1:0-8839 GCA_964534345.1 uncultured Anaerolinea sp. | reverse complement strand
TTGCGCGGAATGAAAGAGGAGATGGGTGTGGAAGGAGTCGAGCTCAACCCTTTGGTTACCATCAAAATGGAATATGGTCCCAACGACAATGAGATCAGCCGGATTTACGAAGGCAGGGTGAATCCTGAACAAGTCCGTTTTGACCCTGTTGAGATTTCCGAAGTCAGTTATATGAGTTTGGATGAGATAAAAGCTGGAATATTAAATGAAGAGGGGAAATTTTGCGGGTGGTTTGTCGAGATCATGAATTGGTATTTCCAAAAACCAACAAAGTTGACCGTATTGGGAGGGTGAGTCCGCTTTAGCGGGCTTTGTGCCAGCAGCGCGGGGGTTCATCCCCGCGCGGGGTGGCGGGAAGGAAATGCCAAATGGATAGAATCAGGCGTCAGTGCGAAAAGAAGCGCGTCTTTCAAAATCTGCAACCTCTTGAGATAGGCTGCGTATACTTTTCTTGGGAAGTTTTTTTTCAAAGGAGATCCCATGAAACCAATTAATAAAGTTCTTTCAGTTTTTATTCTGCTCGCCCTGTTGACCATGAGCATTACATCTTCCGCAATGGCTTTTGATGGCCGCAGCGGCGAAAATGTCGTGATCGAGGCGGATGAAGTCATCAAAGACGACCTATATGTTGGGGCTACAAATTTCACCCTGGAGGGTACGGTCAAAGGTGATCTGTTCGTGTCGGGCGAAACCATCGTCATCAATGGAACCGTTGAAGGCGATTTATTTGCGGCTGGTCAAAGCGTTGTTATCAACGGGACCGTGACGGATGATGTACGCATTGCAGGTGCAGGTTTACAGCTCGGCGAGAAAGCCGTCATCGGTGGCGACCTGCTTGGCGGATCTGCCAGCATGGAAGCCAAAAAGGGAAGTGTTGTGGAAGGTGACTTCCTTTATGGCGGCGCGCAAGCCCTGTTGGCTGGTGATGTGACTGGCGATGCCATGTTTGGCGCGGGCGCTCTTGAATTGCGCGGCGCTATCGGTGGAGACGTAACTGCCGAGGTTGGCAGCGCGGAAGATGCAGGCGCTCCTCCATCATCGTACATGTGGCAGACGGGTATTTCAGTCCCTAGTGTTGCCCCCGGCTTCACTATTGATGAAAAGGCAACAATTGGCGGCAACCTGACTTATACCCAGACCAAGGATATTGAAATTCCATCAGATGCAGTCAGTGGAAAAGTCACGCGCAAGGAACCGGTTGCGGATGTGAATGTGCAATACACTCCGCCTACCGCAGCAGAAAAAGCCGCATCCTGGTCATTTGACCTGTTACGCAGCATTGTCACTCTTGTGTTGTTCGGTTTGCTGCTGGCTTGGCTTGCCCCGAAATTCATGCAGTCAGTTATGGATAAAATTCAGACCACTCCTGCGGCAAGTTTGGGATGGGGCGTGGTTTCCTACGCGGCCTTCTTCTTTACACTGTTGGTGATCTTCACAGCAATGATCGTGGGTGGCGTGGCATTTGGCGTGCTTACCCTTGGTGGCATAAGCGGAACAATCGTGTGGCTTGGAATTTTGTCCATCTTCGCTCTCATTGTTGGGTTCGTACTCGTCACAGCTTTCTTCACCAAAATCGTTGTAGCATGGCTGGGCGGCAAGTGGATCATGGGTCGCATCAACCCTGCTTTGGCTGAGCACAAAGTCTGGCCGCTGCTGGTAGGTGTAGTGATCGTAGCGCTGGCAGTTGCCCTGCCTTTCATCGGCTGGATCTTCGGATTGCTGGTAATGTTCCTTGGCTTGGGCGCTTTATGGCTATGGGGACGTGATCTCTGGCAGGCCCGCAAACTTGCGGCATAATTATTTCAAACAAAAAAGGACAGGCTGTTGAAGCCTGTCCTTTTTTGTTATAAGCTGAAAACTATGGGCAATCTTTGAGGTAAGTGACCAGTCTCTCGATCTTCTGAGTGCGGTCAACAACAGCGCCGCCCTTGTTGATGCCGATAAATTGGAAGTCGATCCAGGCTTTATCAAGGCGCAGGTTGGGGTTAACATCCAAGCCTGTAAAGACCTTGGAGAAGCCGCCTTTTTTATCGCTGACCATTTCACCGACATTCTGCCATTCAGACGGGTACAAGCCGGCCGGGTTATCGATCACACGGTAGTACATCACTGCATCCACGATCTCGGGTAGGTTTGCGGTAATGTTGATGGTGATCTCACGCGGATAACAACGCAGAGAGAACAAGTCACTGGAGAAAGTGATGTTGGTAAAAACACCCTTCCCCAATGTATTATCAACATTTACGGGCACAAGGTCAGAAGTACTTGCAGAAGTATCAAGAGTGGGCAGCACTTCAGTTGGAGCTGCGGTTAGAGTGGGAACCAGCGTTTCGGTTGGGGCCGCAGTTGGAACCAGGGTGGGAACCTCTGTTGGAACCTGAGTGGGCAATGGAACAGCCGTTGGGGGAACTACTTCCGTTGGGGCAATTACCGAGACAAGCACAGTAGCAATAATGGGGGTCGGCTGCTCCTGTTGAACAGGCTGAACTACTCCACAAGCCGCAAGCATTAAAGCCAGCGAAACAAACAAAATTTTTCTCATGTCATTCTCCTTTTTTGTTCAGAATTGTACGTTATCGTCACCAGTATCCTGTTAGCCCGTTTGGGCTATTTACAATGATTTTGCTTTTCATTTCTGTAAAGACCCTTCATTTTGGGCAAAAGGCCGGGGAAAACTCTAATCTTTTTCGACATTTCTTATCAGGTATAATTCGCGCCATGTTAACCCCTGAACAGATCGAATTAAAACTGGACCGCATCCTTTTAAAGGTACAAAAACCCGGACGCTATGTGGGTGGAGAACTCAACTCCATCCGCAAAGATTGGGACAAGGCACAGACCAGGGTGGCTTTCGTCTTCCCCGATATTTATGATATTGGTGTGTCGAATGTTGGGTTGAAAATATTATACGACCAAATCAACCAGCGGGATGATGCGCTTGCAGAACGTGCCTACGCACCGTGGCTGGATATGGAAGAACTCATGCGCGAACATGAGATTCCGCTCTACGCGCTCGAATCAAAACGCCCTCTGGCCTGCTTCGACCTCATTGGCTTTACCCTCCCCTATGAGACTCTCTACACCAACGCCCTCAACATACTAGACCTCGCAGGGATTCCTGTTCGCACAGCAGATCGGGACGAATCACACCCGCTCATCATCGCCGGCGGACATTCCACCACCAACCCCGAACCCATGCATGCCTTCATCGACGCCTTCACCATCGGCGAGGGCGAGGAAGTCATCCACGATATTGTCAACACAATACAGGAATTCAAAAGAAAGAGAAAAGACGAAAGCAGCCCTCTCCATCCTCTTTCCTCTTTCGACGCTCGAAAAGAACTTCTACATGAGTTAACAAAAATCTCCGGCGTCTATGTCCCCAGTTTCTATACCACCACCTACATGGACGATGGCACTGTAGCCGTCACCGAACCGATCATCCCAGATGTGCCAAAGACGGTGAATAAGCGCATTGTGGCAAAGCTGCCCCCTCCGCCAACCAAGTTCATTGTTCCGAACATCGAAGTCATCCACAACCGCGTGTCTGTGGAAATTATGCGGGGATGCACCCGCGGATGTAGATTCTGTCAGGCGGGTATGATCACCCGTCCCGTACGGGAAAGAAGCGTGCAAGAGGTGGTGGATGCCGCTGATGCGGCAGTCCGCGCTTCGGGGTTTGAAGAGTTGGCATTGATGTCGCTTTCCTCTTCGGATTACACCTACATCAATGATCTGGTGGATGCGATCAGCAAGCGTTTTGAAGGCCGCAAGCTCACCGTCAACCTGCCATCCTTGCGCATTGAATCTGTGTCTGTGGATTTGATGGAAAAGCTCAAGCAGCACCGCTCTGGTGGATTCACCCTCGCCCCCGAAGCAGCGAGTGAGCGGATGCGCCGCATCATCAACAAGTTCATTCCTGACGAAGAGATCATTAATACCACGCGTGAAATTTACAGCCGCGGCTGGACGACGATCAAACTGTATTTCATGATCGGCCACCCCAGCGAAACGCTGGAAGATGTGCAAGCCATTGTGGATCTGTGCCGCCGCGTCATTGAAGAAGGCCGCAAAGTGGCAGGTTGGAAAGTGAAACTGCACGCAGGCGTGAGCACCTTTGTACCGAAACCGCAGACACCTTTCCAATGGGTTGCCTGTGACACACGAGACAATATTCTTGAAAAGCAGGCTTTGTTGAAACGCCAGCTTTTGAAAGACAAAAGCATCAAACTGAGCTGGACCAAGCCCGAAGACTCTCTGCTGGAGGCATGGCTTTCACGCGGCGACCGCAGAATGGCTGAGGTCATTTACAGTGCATGGAAAAATGGCGCGAAGTTCGATGCATGGGATGAAGGCAAAAAGACGGATGCCTGGATGCCCGCTTTTGAAGAACACGGCATTGACCATGCGTTTTACACCCATCGCCAGCGCCGCACAGATGAAGTCTTCCCGTGGGAGCACATCACCGCTGCGGTACGCAAGAACTTCCTCTTCCAGGATTTCCGCATGTCGCTCGAAGGGCAGATCCGCGTGGATTGCCGCTTGAACTGCTACGCCTGCGGCATTCTGCCGACCTTTGCCAACTTGCGCCGCGAGAACCCCGGCGAAGGCTGGAAGTGCCCCGATGTAAAAACCCCTGCCCGCAAAATTGATATTGAACTGCCCGTGGTGGGAGACTAGCCCCGAAGCATCATGGAAAAGTCTATTTTTTTTGAACGCCTGCAACATGAGCGGGATAAATTTGAAAACCTGCTCAACAGGGTTGGTTTTTCACGCCAATTGACAATGAAAGGCGTGCTAGGCAATTTATCCATCAAAGACCTGCTGGCAGATGTTCTCTCGCGTGAACAATTCATTGCAGACCGACTGTCTGAGATTGCCTGTGGGGTGGCGTATGCGCCCAGCACATCCTTTACGGCGCTTGAAAACTTTCAGAAGCTCAACGGCTACCCTGATTATGAATCAAACCTGCTGGAAAAAGATAAACCGAATCACATGGTCGTTTACAAATTCAAGAACATTGGCATGGATGATATTGTTGAGCAGGAATTGGCAACGTATATCAGCATCCTCGACCTGTTCCAGCAGTTGACACACAACCAATGCCTCGACCATGACCTTTTCCACCGAATTGGGGAACACACGTACAAACCCTATCGCCGCGCCAGTGCTGAGATCAATCGCTGGCTAAAGCAGATTGCCTCGGAACAATAAAACATGAGAGTACGAATTACTTTTTCAAAACAAGGTGCCTTGCGGTACACCGGCCATCTTGACTTGCACCGTATATGGGAACGCGCCATGCGCCGCGCCGATCTTCCGATCAGCTATTCGCAGGGATTCCACCCCCAGCCAAGAATGAGCCTCGCCGCTGCCCTTCCGCTGGGATTCTCATCTCGCGCCGAAATGCTGGATGTGCGCCTGAATGAAGAACTTCCCGTGGAAGATATTTCTGCCAGATTAAAAGACAGCCTGCCTGTGGATATTCAGATTACCGGCATTGAAACAGTGGACGAGCGTGCGCCCGCCTTGCAGACTCAAGTTCTCTCAGCGGCGTATGAAGTCCATTTGACAGAACCAATTGAGAGCGCAGAGTTGACGCGCAAAGTTCAGGAATTGATGATGTCTGAATCTGTCATCCGAGAACGGCGCGGGAAGACCTACGATCTGCGTCCACTGATCGAAATGTTAAGCGTCATCACTGAAGCGGACGGAAGAGTATGGCTGAAGATGACTCTCGCCGCACGCGAAGGCGCCACAGGCCGCCCAGAAGAAGTGCTGAGCGTGTTGGACATTTTGCCCGAATACACCCGTGTGGAACGAATTCGTTTGATCTTTCAGAATTGAGACCTCGCTTGTTTATATAAAAATCAAGCTGTTGGTTGGAGGAAATAAAAATGGCATTTCTCGTTTCTCTCTTTTTTGGCTTCGTTCCCATGTTTTTATATTCCGCTTTTGTGTATTGGGTGGATCGCTACGAAAAAGAACCCAAAGCACTTTTAGGCGCAGCATTTTTCTGGGGGGTGGTCATCGCCGCGGGCGGGGCATTCATCATCAACACACTGTTCGGCGTGGGCATTTACATTTTCACCAATTCTGAAGCCGCCGCAGATTTTGGCACCACATCCATTGTGGCGCCGTTCGTTGAAGAGATACTCAAAGGCATGGCGGTGGGCATTGTCTTTCTGATGTTTCGCAAGGAATTTGATTCGGTGTTGGATGGCATCATCTATGGCGGCATCGTGGGGTTGGGCTTCGCGGCTACAGAGAACACACTTTACATTTATCGCAATGGGTATCTTGAAAGCGGATGGGGCGGGCTGTTCCTTTTGGTTTTCATCCGTGTTTTTGTAGTGGGCTGGATGCACGCCTTCTTCACTGCGTTCACAGGCATCGGCTTTGCCATTGCGCGCCTGAACAGGAACATCCTTATCAAGATCGCCGCGCCATTCGTAGGGCTTGGAATTGCAATCTCCATTCATGCATTTCACAACACCTTTGGCGGTCTCATTGGCGGGCTGGGCGGCCTTGCCATCGGCTCCCTGCTCGACTGGTTCGGCTGGGCGCTGATGCTCGGTTTCATCGTCTGGCTCATCAGCTATGAACGCGGCATCGTCAAAAGGCAATTGATCGAAGAAGTAAATTCTGGCTTGATCTCACCAGCTCAATATCAAAAGGCGCAATCTCCCTGGACGCTAACCACAACCAGTTTGAGCGGCAGAGCCACATCCCGCTTCTACCACTTGTGCGGAGAATTGGCGCATAAAAAAGAGCAATTACGAAGGCTGGGCGACGAAAGCGGAAACATGGCGCGGATCGAATCCCTGCGCAGGGAATTGGCATCCCTGGCGCCGCATGCCAGATAAAGTTCGCCTCTTTCTTAACCGAAGGCTGGTGATTCTTTCATCAGCCTTTTTCTTTGCCTATGGTAAAATTTCGTTCGTTCGCCCCCATAGCTCAGTGGACAGAGCGTCAGCCTCCGGAGCTGAAGAGCGCAGTTCGAGTCTGCGTGGGGGTGCCAGAGAAAACCGCCTGTGAAGGCGGTTTTTTGTTTCGACCCGTTTATCTCATTTCGCCCCACATAATTCTTGGATACAATAGACCAGTGCGATATTCCATCCCCTTCCTTCTCGTTTTGTCTCTGGCTGCTCTCACAAGTTGTGGTGTGAACACCTCAACCGAAAATGTAACTCACACGCCGATCTTTATTACTGCCACGTTACCGGCTACAGAAAGTCCTCTGCCAACTCAAACATCACTTCCACCTACCTTGGCGCCAACTGTTTCACCCATTGAAGGGACGACCACCACACAGGTCAATGTGCGTGCAGAGACATCCACAGCCAGTGAAAATCTTGGGATGATCTCACAATTCTCCAATGTGCAAGTCATCGGAAAGGATGCGAGCACAAGCTGGTATCAGATCATTTATGCAGGTGCGCCAAACGGCACTGGCTGGATTCGCGCCGAGTTTGTACAAGTCAATGCAGCAGCGGAGATTCCTGTCATTGAAATAGGAGCAGGCGGCGGGGCGGCAGTGAGCGGGCTTGTCATCCAAAAGATAAATGTGCGCAGCGGGCCTGGTACAACATATTCGACCCTTGGCGAATTAAATCCAAATGATGTTGTTTTTATTTCAGGCAAGGATGAAAGCGGCGCATGGATGCAGATCGAGTTTGCGAATTCGGCAGATGGGAAAGGTTGGGCTGCGCTGGAGTTTTTGAAAGTGGAAGATGTGAATTCCCTGCCAGTGATCGGGGCAACAAGCCAAACGCCTGAAGTGGTTGAAAATGGAAACGCACCCCAAGCCAATGAAATGCTGCCAGACGGGGATTCGATGGAGACGCCGTTGACAAGCATAGACTTCTCACCACACGGAGCACGCACTGTGCAGATCAAAAGCAACGTCTCTTCATCAAACGGTGATCTCGAAGACTGGGTTCAATTTGCTTCCCAAGGGAATAGTATTGCAATTCACTTATTTTGTTCAACTGGAACTCTACAAGTAGAATTAATAAGCAATGGTGAAGTGTTTGATAATTTTTTATTGGCTTGCACAGAAAAGCGCTTGCTGCATATCGCAGCGAATCAGGTATATTTTTTACGTCTATCAGAAGCAACCTCAAACGGAGCAGGCCAAATAAACTACACACTGATGATGGAAAGCGCACGATAATGATTAGGCTGAAATAAAGTTTTAAAATATGGAGAGAGCATGAAGAGAAAACCCGTCTTGTTGTTGACACTCATTACGATGGTTACGCTTATTGCAAGCTGCCAGCCGCAAGAGCAGAAAGAGGTGCAATCGCCGCTTTCTGCTGCACTGAGTGAACTTTCCGGCGCAGTGGATGCAAAACAAGCATCCGACCCAAACTTCGCTCCCGCTACCGTTGGGACCGTCTTGCAAGCTGATGGACAGGTTCAAACCGGTGACGATGGCCGCGCCCGCCTCGACCTTTCATCTGGGACGATCATCCGTGTTACGCCATCCTCCATTTTTACTTTGACCTCGAATGAAGAAGTGGAAGGCGGACTTGCCACCAAAATCAAGCTTGACCTGGGAAGGATATTTATCATCCTCAGCGGTGGCAGTGCAGATGTGGAAACTCCTTCTGGCGTGGCTTCGGTTCGCGGTTCTTATATGAAGGTGGAAGTTGATCCTGAGACGATGGATATTTACGTCACCTGTCTTGAAGGGAATTGCTCTGTGAGCAACCCAGCCGGCACAGTAAATTTCACCGATGGGCAGCGAGCCGTCTTATTCCACCGCGACCCCGTCACCGGCAATTGGACTATGCCAAATGTGGAGCCGATGTCTCAACAAGAATTTGATGAGTGG
>CAZHOX010000129.1:7485-8843 GCA_964534345.1 uncultured Anaerolinea sp. | reverse complement strand
CATATGTGGCTTGACCCGAACCTCGTCATCACCTATGTGGAAAATATCCGCGATGGGTTGATTCAAGTTGACCCCGATGGCGCAGAGATTTACAAAGCCAATGCCGATGGATATATTTCCCAACTCGAAGACTTGGACAAGTGGATTGTCGAACAGGTTAACACCATCCCCGCCGAGCGCCGTTTGCTGGTGACCAACCACGAAGCGGTTGGATACTTCGCAGAGCGCTATGGATTTGAGGTGGTGGGCGCGGTTATCCCCAGCCTGAGCACGGATGCGGGAACTTCCGCGAAGGAAATGTCCGCGTTGATCGAGCAGGTCAAATCCTCTGGTGCGCCTGCCATCTTCCTCGGTGAAGTGGAAAATGCCGACCTCGCGAATCAGATCGCGGAAGAATCTAGCGTGAAGGTGGTGGACAACCTCTACCTCGAATCCCTGACCGATGGCGAACCTGCGGCTACATATATTGATATGATGAAGCACAATGTGACAAGCATTGTGGAAGGTTTGAAGTAAGATAGAAGTGAAATTGAAACGTCGGTAATTGGTAATTGGTAATTGGTAATTGGTAATTGGAAAATTGAAATGACTCATACACCTCATAGACTCGAAGTTGAAAATGCCAATATTGGGTATGGCGAAAAAATGATCATGCGTGACTTGAGCTTTCAAGTTCCGCATGGTGCGCGTGTGGCTGTGGTGGGACCAAATGGCGCGGGCAAATCTACGTTGTTCAAAGCATTGGTTGGAATTCTGCCTTTGCAAAGTGGGCGTATTTTGATCCATGGTGAAGTGCTTGGCGCGCACAAAGATTGTGTGGCATACATTCCGCAGCGCGAAGATGTGGACTGGCGCTTCCCGGTTACGGTTAGTGATGTGGTGATGATGGGACGCTTCGGTCAGATGGGTTGGTTGAGCCGCCCGTCGAAAGCAGATAAACAACTTGTGCGAAAGAGCATGGAGCAGATGGGAATCGGTGACCTTGCGCAACGGTCTATCGGTCAGCTTTCTGGCGGGCAGCAACAGCGCGCTTTTCTGGCGCGTGCCATTGCACAGGAGCCGCATATCTTGTTGATGGATGAACCCTTCACTGGAGTGGATGTGACCACGCAGGAAACCACGCTTAACCTGCTCGACCATTTGCGCGACCAGCACGTGACGGCAATCGTCTCTACTCACGATTTGAATTTGGCGGCTTCACGGTTTGACCTTGTGCTTTTGCTGAATCACAAACTGATCGCATTTGGCACCCCGCAGGAAGTATTCGTCAAAGAGAATTTGGCGCAGGCTTTCGGCAATTCATTGCTTGTGATGGAAAATGGGATGATGCTGGTGGATGAATGTTGTCCGCCGGATGA
>CAZHOX010000129.1:2913-7385 GCA_964534345.1 uncultured Anaerolinea sp. | reverse complement strand
AATGAATTTTCTTCTTGAACCTCTCACCTATCAATTCATGCAGCGCGGGTTGCTGGCTTCTGTCATTGTCGGTGTGTTGTGCGCAGTGATGGGGACGTATGTTGTCTTGCGCGGCATGGCGTTCCTTGGCGATGCAATGGCTCATGCCATTTTGCCTGGCGTGGCAATTGCCTACATCTTCAAAGGAGATCTGCTCATCGGCGCGGGGGTGGCTGCGGTGGCAGTTGCGTTGATCATTGGGTTGTTCAGCAAAGGCGGCGCAGTCAAGGAAGATACCGCTATTGGCATTATGTTCGCGGCGGCGCTCTCGCTTGGCGTGGCACTCATCAGTACCATGCAAACCTATGCCGTGGATTTGTCTCATATTTTGTTTGGCAATGTGCTGGGAGTCAGCCCGTCTGATCTGTGGCTGATCGGTGGATTGAGCATTGGAATTTTGGTGACCGTGGGACTGCTCTTCAAGCCGTTCCTTGTCATTTCGTTTGATCCGGTTCTCGCTGCAACCTTGCGCCTGCCCGCCGAACTATTGAGAAACCTCATGCTGGTGCTTTTGGCTCTGACGGTGGTGGTGTCTTTGCAAACCGTGGGAGTCAGTTTGGCTGCGGCCATGCTGGTGACGCCCGCAGCGACAGCGTACTTGCTTACGCGTCGTCTGTTGCCGATGATGCTGGTCTCTGCGTTGGTGGGGGCAATGTCATCCACCATTGGGTTGTACCTGAGCTATTACTTCAACATTGTCTCAGGATCGGCTATTGTATTGACGGCCACCTTGTTCTTCCTGCTTGCATTTTTGTGGAAGCGCTTGCGCGGGGCATAGCCGTAGTACTTTTTGGTGAACGGGTTTATCCCCCTTAAGGTTATTGTGAAAATGTTTCCTCTCCATATAATGAGAGTACTTATTCATATTACCTAAAGGAGAAATAACCATGGCACTTATTGAAGCATCCACCACGATTAATGCAACCCCTGAGAAGATCTTTTCTCATGTCTCAAGTTTGGACAGCTTGAAGAACGATTACGTAGTCAGCGTTGAAGCAGATGGTCCGGTCAAACTTGGCACGAAGATCAAGACCAAGGTCAAGGCAATGAATGGCGTGGAGAACGTCATCACCACTGAAGTGATCGCCTATGAAGTCAATAAATTGTATGGAACAAAGACCTATGGCACCCCGCCTGCATCGGATGTGGTCAGCACGTATGTCCTCGAGGCAGATGGCAGCGGTACCAAAGTGACCATGCAGATCGAAGCTGTACTCATGCCCGCGGGAATGCCATCCATGCCGGGGATGGAAGATATGATGAAGAAGCAGATGCTTGCCGGGTATGAGTCCGCACTGGCAGCGTTGAAAAAGAAAATGGAAGGGTAAACAGGCTGAGGCGCGGAAAGAAGCGCTTTTGTCGCGTTGAAATTCCATCCTCCCGTTGAAAATTCCAACGGGAGGATTTTTTTCTGTACGGTAGAATTATCCCCATGCGAAATCAAAATAAAACAATCCTTGCTTTGCTGTTGCTTCTTCTTATTTCGGCGTGCTCCTCCGTGCAGCCTACGGAAGTGCCTGCTCCAACGAGCACGATGCCTGCTGCCACAGAAACGCTTGTGCCGCCTACAGAAACACCCATGCCAACGGGCACACCCGTGCCAACATTGGAACGCGCACAATATAAGTTGGATACGCTCATCGATTATGACGCGCATACCGTTAGTGTGGATGAGACTATTATGTACCCAAACCTGACGGGTAATCAATTGAATACGCTGACCATTGCGATCGTTCCCAATCTTTGGCTGGATAGTTTCAGCCTAACGGGTATTTCCATTGATGGCTCGCCAACCACAACCTATTCTTTTGAAGGCCAGCGGTTGGATATTGCCCTGTCTTCTTTTCTGCCTGTCGGAAGCAGCATTGAGATCAAAATTCAATATACACTTGCGCTGCCGTTCGCCGAGCAGGAGGACCCCAGTGTTTCTCGTCCGCGCATTTATGGGTACACCTCGCGCCAATTGAATCTCACGAACTGGTATCCCTTTGTTGTGCCGTTCATCAATGGTGAATGGGTATTGCATGAGCCGTGGTTCTACGGTGAACATCTTGTGTACGATGCAGCGGATTACGAAGTGAATGTGAAATTTGTGCCAACAGATTTCACACCCATTGTTGCCGCCAGCGGAGTCCCTGAGCCGCAAGCCGATTCCACCCGCTACAGTATCACTTCCGCGCGGACCTTTGCGCTCTCGGCCAGCCGTGAGTTTCAAGTTTCAACCACACAAGTTGGGGATATAAATATTTCCAGCTATTATTTTCCGTTCAACGAAGCAGGCGGACAAGCGGCATTGCAAACCGCTGCTGAATCGGTGCAGGTGTTTGGACAAAAGTTTGGGCCGTATCCACACAAGTCACTTGCTATTGTGATGGGTGACTTCAACGACGGCATGGAATATTCCGCATTCTTTTATCTCAGCAAGGATTTTTACAACCTGTATGATGGCACGCCTGCGAACTATCTCACGTTTGTGGCGGCACATGAAACCGCGCACCAATGGTGGTTTGAGCAGGTAGCGAATGATCAGGCGCTTCAGCCCTGGGTGGATGAAACTCTTTCGGCGTACTCCGAACGTGTGTATTACGAAAGCGTGCATCCAGACCTTGTGAATTGGTGGTGGACGTATCGTATCGATTTTTACGACCCGCAAGGTTTTGTGGATATTCCCATCTATGAGGGGCAGGGTTTCCGCACGTATACCAACGCTACCTATTTTCAAGGTGCGAAGTTCCTTGAAAAACTCCGCGAGCGAATCGGCGATGAAGCCTTCTATGCCTTCCTTCAAGATTACCTCGCACAAAGCCGTGGCAAGATCGTCACTGCCAACGACTTCTTCCGCATCCTCAGCCAGCACACCAGCACAGATTACTCCGACCTCGTGCGCCAATATTTCCAAAACATCTACCAATGAAAAAAACAGCGTTTAGCGTTCAGCGTTTCGCGTTTAGCATTTTGCTTCTCACCCTTCTCGCTTCTTGCGCGTCGCCATCTCCCACCGCGCCTGTTTTCCCTACCTTCATCCTTATCACGCAGGATCCGAACGCATCGCCCACGCCCACACCATTTCAGCCATCCGGTGAAGTCAACACCCCGCTTGCGACATTTACCCAAGCGCCGCCCGCCACAGCGACAGCGACCATCACCCAGACTCCACCCGCCACGAACACCGCGCCTCCTCCTTCGCCGACGGTTGGTTCTGTTCCCCCAACATCGGCCCCATCTGGAACATCGTCCCGCACAAATTACATCCTCTACTCCACGTTGGACTTTGCAGGCAAGACCATCACCACAGACCAGACCATCCGCTACTACAACAACACTGGCGTTTCGCTTTCTGACATTGTCTTTTCAGTCCAGCCGAATCGATACGGCAATACCTTCATCCTGAATTCCATTTCACAGGATGGAACTGCCCTCACATCCTACTCGCTTGACGGCCAGCGGATGACAGTCACTTTGCCGCAGCCTTTACCCGCAGGTTCTGCTACCACCTTTGCATTGAATTTCAAGCTGAACATCCCGCAGAAATCTGCTGAGGGAGTCTTTGGCTACGACTTCAACCAGATCAATCTTGTGGATTGGTATCCCTTCATTGTGCCGTATCAAGGCGGGTGGGTGTTGTATGACCCCATGCCCTGGGGGGAACATCTTGTATATGATGCTTCAGACGTTGAACTGAATCTCAAAAAAGATTCAGATGTCACAATTGCGGCGGGCGCCACTCCAGACCAAAATGGTGAATGGCTGCGCTACCGCATGTACGGCGCACGCACATTTGCATTCTCTGCCAGTGATGAATTCCTCGTTTCTGAATCAACCACCGGAAATACCGTGATTCGTTCCTATTATTTTGCTGGCTACCAAACCGGCGGAGAAGGAATTCTAAGTTTAGGCACACAAGCTGTTGAAACCTTCTCGGCACAATTTGCACCGTACCCGCACCAGACTCTCGCCATCGTCCAAACCGACTTGCACGATGGCATGGAGTATGACGGGCTGGTTTTCCTCGCTACGGATTTTTACGGTCAATACACGGGCGGCTCTCGTGGAAATTTAGCCACTATCGGCGTGCATGAGATCGCGCATCAATGGTGGTTCGGGTTGGTTGGCAACGACCATGCCATTGAGCCTTGGTTGGATGAAGCGCTGGCTACCTACAGTGAACGCATCTTTTATGAGAATAATTATCCCGCCAATATCAGTTGGTGGTGGCGTTACCGCGTGGATTACTTCGACCCCACCGGCTATGTGGATACCAGCATCTACAACGGCGGTTCCTTCCGTCTGTACACAGATGCGGTTTATCTGCGTGGCGCACATTTTTTGGATGACCTTCGCGAGCGGATGGGATATGGCAATTTTTCCAAATTCCTCAAGGAATATGCAACACGCTATTCTCACGGTCACGCTACTTCTGCAGATTTCTTCGC
>CAZHOX010000129.1:0-2813 GCA_964534345.1 uncultured Anaerolinea sp. | reverse complement strand
GCCATGACGGCAGATGGAAAGATAGATACTTTCGAGCGCAAAGGTTCTGCCATTTCGTCCAAACGAGATAAAGAGCGGGTAGATCAACTGCGTGCCGCAGCGGATGGAATCCTTGTCGGGGGGAAGACGCTGCTCGACGAGCAACCCAAGCTCACAGTTAAGTCTGAGGCGCTGCGTGAGGGCAGAATCCAGCGCGGGGTGTCGCCAAATCCCGTTAAGGTAGGAGTGGCAACAGTCGCGGATATTTCCCAAGACTCAGATTTTATTAAGGCTGGGCCTGCTCGAGTCGTAATATTTACAACCTCCCGAACATCTATAACGCAACTCGAACGATTACGCGCGCTGGGCGTTGAAGTATTTGTGGATGATTCTCCACGCGTTGACCTGAATAAGATGATGATCACGTTGAAAAATATCGGCGTTGATCATTTGATGGTGGAAGGCGGCGGGACAATGAATTTTGAGTTGATGCGCCTCGGTCTTGTGGATGAGTTGACGATGTGTATTGCGCCCATGATCTTTGGCGGCGCAAATGCCCCCACACTTGCGGATGGAATTGGCATCCCTCGCGATGCGGCAATTGAGATGAAGTTGATCGACGTTGAAAAATGGGAAGATGGCGGGGTCTTTCTGCGATACAAATTTATATAAGCACAACGGGCTAAAGTTTTCAACTTTGTGTACTTCGTGCCCTTCGTGTTTAGCTTTTGAAAAAGAGGAAACCATGTCTGGATTTACACACGAACAAATTGAATTATTACTGGAAGAAGATTGCTGCCACGAATGTGAAGGCTATGGCGAAGATAAGATCTGCGTGCATATTGAAGCAATTGCAGAACTGCCTTCACGCTTTGGCGATTTTCATATTGTTGCGTTTTCAAATAACAAAGATGGCAAGGAACATGTTGCCATCATCAAAGGCGAAGTGCTTGGTGCAGAGGATGTGCCGGTGCGTTTGCATTCCGAATGTCTGACGGGTGATGTCGTTGGCTCACTGCGCTGCGATTGCCGTGACCAGCTTGAAGCCGCGTTGAAAAAGATCGGCGAAATGGACAAAGGCATTGTGCTGTATCTTCGCCAGGAAGGCCGCGGCATTGGTCTCACCAACAAGATCCGCGCATACAGTTTGCAGGATGCCGGTCTCGATACTGTGGAAGCAAACCTCGCACTCGGCTTCCGTGATGACGAACGTGATTATGCCGTTGCCGCGCACATGCTGCATTCGCTCAAAATTCAGTCCATTCAATTGATGACCAACAACCCGAAGAAGATCGACCAGCTTACGCAGCACGGTGTAAAGGTCAACCAGCGTTTGCCGCATATTTTGCCGAGCAATGAGCACAACCGTTTTTATCTCGAAACCAAGGCTGCCAAGTCTGGTCATATGATCGATTTTCGCGGCAAGGAACATTTACCTGAACAACGCGAACCAACCATCGTTCAAGGCATGACCGAGTCGCAGATCAAAGCGTTGTATGACTAAAACTGTTGTTGTTACCGGTGCAACAGGTGTGCTCGGAAACCTTGTTGCCAAAACGTTTGCAGAGCGCGGCGACAACCTTGTGCTGCTCGATCGTGATCAAGTTAAGTTGGATTCCCTGACCGCGAGCTTGAACCTGCCCACCGATAGAATCCACGCACAAACCATTGATCTGCTCGATGCACAAGCGCTTCACAACTCAGCTGAAGCTGTTCATTCCAAATTTGGCAGTATCCACGCTTTGATACATCTCGTTGGCGGGTGGGTTGGCGGCAAGACAATTCCCGAATCATCACGAGATGATCTTGAGTTCATGCTCAACCAACATGTGTGGACGACGTTCAATTTATTTCAATCTTTTGCGCCGCACATTGCGTCTTCAGGTTGGGGAAGGGTCATCATCGTCTCACAGCCTGTGACGGTAACACCTGCTGCAAAGTCTGCAATTTATGCGGCGGCCAAATCTGCACAGGAAAGCATGGCGTTGACTCTGGCTGAGGAATATAAAGATAGTGGATTGACCGCTAACGTCATTCACGTCAAATCCATCGATATTAAAGAGAGCGGGAAGGGTACATCGCCTGCCGAGATTGTTGCCGCCATGTTGTATCTATTTTCTGAAGAGGCGAACAAAGTCAATGGGATGAGAATTCCGCTATACAGGTAGGGAAGTGGGCGAGGCTATATAATTTGAAAGCCACAGAGTATAAAACTCTGTGGCTTTTTTTCTAGGTTACCAGCAAAAGGTGGTATTTAAGACCGAAAAAAGGCGAATCTACTATAGATTTGGGCTCTTTTCATTGCAATTCGAACTGCAAGCATTGACTCTTGGAAAAAATAAATTAGAATTCCCTTAGTCCTTTCAGTTTTGAAAGTTGGTTGCAATCAAATTGCAACACATTTTTTTATTTCGGATTAAAAACGTATTTTGTAACGAAATTGCAATCTTGTTTTCTTGACAATATGAAAGTCCGTTCAGAGAAAAATAGAGAAGGATTTTGGAAATGAAAAGTAGAGTTCAAGAATTGGCAGAAAAGATCGGTATGACCTATGACGAATTTATCGGTGAGATGCGCAAGAAGGGATGCAGTGAACCGACAGCGATAAAGATCTGGAATGGCGAATATGAAAATTTTGAAAATTATGAAGATAACAATATTCAGCTGAGCAATCTACGCAAAGCGGCTGCGGTTTTGATAGTTGGTACCGGGACGTTGATCCCGAAATAATTTGTTCTTTTTTCAATATGTCTAGTGTAAGTAAAGTGAGGAAAAGAAATATGAAAAATCAATGGATCTATAAGGTTTCAGCAGCACTGTTGATTGTTATGCTA
>CAZHOX010000128.1:5815-8881 GCA_964534345.1 uncultured Anaerolinea sp. | reverse complement strand
GCAGAGGTCAACCCCAACCACAGCAAAGATTGCCACATGCGATGAAACCAAAGCGGCAAGCCATCAACCAGAAACGGCAGGGACATTAATAAATATCGCGAAGGGTGAAGGAAAGGATAAGGAACCTGCACGTTGTACAGGGATTTTGCATAAAACAAGGATGCATAATAATGGCGGCTGGCTTCAGAGTACCCAATAGAAAAGGGATAATCTGAAATATCGGCAATGCGGCCGTACACCTGATACACCAATCCTTGCAGGAGAATTACTGCGGCAAAGAGTGGATACCATTTGAAACCGCTCATCAATTTCAGGCCAAAAGTCTGCAAGAGGCTGGCCCAGAGAAAGACCCAAAGGATAGGCATCAATTGCGGAAGGAATTTCCCGAAAAGGAATAATCTCACCACCCAGACGAGGGAAAAGCCAAAGACAACCAACGCCAACCCAATGAATTTTCTGAAGCTGTTTGAAGGGTCAAATTCAACACCATCTATCCAGAGGGAGGCGCGCTCTAAAAAAGATGAAAAGAGAACGACTACTCCAGCAGCGATGTTTAGCGCAAATAACCCCAACAGGAATATCCACTTGGAGCGCCAGAGAACGATCTCCAGATCATTGACACGTTGAACTGTTTGAACGATAGCCAGACCGCTCAAAAGAATGCTTGTCCAAATAAATGTTTGCAGGAGTTTTTTCGAGGATACTGGTTCCATGTTCCGATCCATGCAATTAATCAGGCTTCGACTTTTTCTCGTTCATCGCAGCGAGGATGGCTGGTAAAAAGAACGCGCCGGGCATGCTGGTGATAATGAACAACGCACGGGTCAACAAGGCAACGGTTGCGCTTTCAGAGGAACTCAATCCACCCAGTTGGGTAAGCAGGAAGGTCATGGAGAGTTCCTGCACGCCCAGTCCGTTTATGGAAATGGGAACAAGCGTTACAAAGTATGTGAGTGTGTACAGCCCAGCAACTAGCCAGTAGGAAACATGATGGTCAATACCCTGCAAGAGAAGATAGACCGCCAGATAGATAAATACCATGTTGCCAAACGTGGCAAGCATGGAACCGCTTAATGCGAGGGGCTTCTTCAACCAAATGGAAAATGACTCGAAGGTGCGCTTGGTAAAATCCACGCCTTTTTGAATCAGTGTAGAGAGCGCAACAGACTGTGTTACCCCGTTGCTCAACGAGAATACCGGAACCAACCCCAAAGGGAGGGCAATGCTCATTCCGGCCAGACCAATTAAACGGTCCGCAACGAGCGAGGCGACACAAATAGCGCGGTCATATCCTAATTGCATCGCGCCAGCCAGCCGAACCACATCCCCACCGATGGTTGTCGGCAAAAAATTTGAGGAGAAATTTCCAGTAAAGGTCAACATGACCGAGCGAAGAAATGGGATCTCCACACCTGCCGACTTGAGCAAGATATGCCAGCGCGCCGCAGCAAACATGCGCGAGATGGTCAACGCCACCACTGCTGCCAGAAAATATCCAATGGACACACGCCTCAATGCAGAGAAAAGTTGTCCATCCCCTTCTTCTTGAATCAAAACGATCAAAAGCGCCAACGCCAGAATGCTGCCCAACCCGCGGATGACAGTCTGGCGATTTTCACGCAGCCAATTAGTCATCAGCATCCTGATGAAGATTGATCTTCGAGCGGACAGTGTATGTAGGTTTGCGCTGAGATTCGTGATAGGTGCGGACCAATAATTCCGCGATCAAGCCCATCAAAATAGATTGGACGCCCAGAACAAATGTTAGTGCGCTTATCTGCAAAAGCGGCGATGTGGCAATCCCTACAAAAAAGAAGATGCGGCGAATAAAGAGAAAGAGCATGATCAACGCACTGACAAACATAAGGGCGCTGCCTGCGCCGCCAAAAAGATAGATGGGCTTGGATGAATAAGCGACAAGGAATTTTACGGTGAATAAATCCAAAACGACTTTTACGGTTCTTTCCAGCCCGTACTTGGTCTTTCCAAATTTGCGGGGGTGGTGGCGGACGGGGACTTCGGTAATATTCGCGCCAACCGAACTGGCATAGACGGGAATAAAGCGGTGCATTTCACCGTACAAGCGGAAACCTTCCAACACATCACGACGATAGACTTTGAGTGTGCAGCCGTAATCATGCAAATGCACGCCGGTAACGCGGGAGATCAATCCATTTGCAAGCATGGATGGGAAGTTACGAGTGACGGCATTATCTTTACGATCCTTGCGCCAACCGCTGACCAGATCGTAGCCTTCATCAAGCTTGGCAAGCATCATGGGAATATCGGCTGGGTCATTCTGCATATCCGCATCCAGCAGGATAATGATCTCACCCTGTGAATAATCCAATCCGGCGGCAATAGCGGCGGTTTGGCCAAAATTACGGCGGAATGAAATTACGCGGACATGTTCCGGGTCTTTTTCGGCATACTCTTTCAAGACAGAGAGGCTTTTATCGCGGCTGCCATCATCTACTAGAATAACTTCCCAGGTCTTTTTCAAGTTATTCATAACTGGATAGAGCGCATCAAACAGAAGCGGGAGATTCTCCCGCTCGTTATAAACTGGTATTACAAGTGATAGGTTCATGGGTTTCTGTGAAATATCCTTAATTCGCCGCCCTCATAACATGTTGGGGCTGTAGGTGGCGGTGCATATTCTTCAAATTCCTGCGGAGTCAAAAAATCCTTCCAAGCTGAAAATCTTTTTGCTTCAATAATGAATACATCCGCACTATTTTTCCATTCTTCGTTCAATTCACTGTTCCAATGGTTGAATCGATGAAGCGTTTCAGGGTCGCCGCCGATCCGATAGGTATAACCATCATTGATCTGGATGGGGAAAATGCGGACATCCGGTACATACACCATTGGTGTAAAGGCATTGCCTCCGTCCCAATATACCAGACTATTGGACGGGATGATCTCAGAAAGATAAGCGCCAAGTTGTTCATGGGCAAGGATCATATCCTGCTTGCAATTAATGCTGCTTTCTCCCAAATTCAGCACGGGGGAAAGGATCAGCCCAATGGCGAGGTAGGAATTCACGGCGATTAGGGCAAACCC
>CAZHOX010000128.1:0-5715 GCA_964534345.1 uncultured Anaerolinea sp. | reverse complement strand
TATTTATTCCAGGCTGCGGATAACACAATGACAAACAGCAGCAGGCCAAGGGGGTCGAAAAATGTCATGTAGTTGGAAAAGCAAAAGACGCAGCTATAGCTTTCGTATTGACTTGCCAGCGCTGCCCATGCGTGCATGGCGAAGAGGATGAAATAAGATAAGGCGAGGAAAACTGCCGCTCGCATGGCAGAAGCAGATTTCCAGTTGGAGCGAGGCGACCAAAACATCATCGCAAAGATTCCGCCAACGAGGGCAATGAAGTGGTAACGCATCCCCTGAAAGAAAGCATTGACTCGATTCCAAAAATCAATTGCTGGGTCCCAAACGGGAGTGGAATCTCCTGGTATTCGGAATGCATCCAAAAACGGAGTCAATGCGCTGGGAAGCCACGGCGTCCAAATGGTGAGGATGTTGGGCCAGTAATAGGCATGGACAGAGAGAAAGACGATTGCGGCAGTTACCAATGACCAAATGCCTTTTTGCCTGCCGTGCTGCCAGAAGACATACAGAACAAGCAGAGGCAGCATCAAAACCATATTCTGGCGTGTCATTACAGCAATGGATGTTAAAACCGTTCCCAGAATGATCTGCCAAAGAGGGCGTTCTTCATCCAGCACCAGCACACACATCCACGCGAGCAAACATGCAATGACCACTTCTGAGACCGTGCGTGCATACAACTTAATGATCATCGGGCTGAGCGCAAACACCCACACCGTGCCTGCTGCCATCCACTTTCCGGCCCAGCGACGGGCTGTGATCCACACACCTACAACAGCAAGCAAACCAAGAAAGATGGAGAAATAACGTCCGGTCCGCAGTCCAGGGCCAAACAAATATTCAGCCAACCCAGGAATCAGAAAAGCAAAGGGAGCTTTATTGGTGAGAGGGCCATACGGCTGAAACGGTTCATACACGCCGCGCCAGTAAAAAATCCCTTTTATTAAATAGGAACCCTCATCCAAACTGCTGACCGTAGTGTGGGCATACACCACAGCTTGAATCAAATAAAGAAGCGCCCCCACGCCTGCCAATAACTCTGGCATCCATGAAGGCCACTTCCTGTCTTTGAAGTACTCGAACAATTTCATAAATTAAATATTGAAAAGAGGACTATTGTTTTTTCAAACGCGCCAGATCAGAATCCACCATCATCGTCACAAGTTCTTTGAACGAAACAGCAGGCTCCCATTTTAGTTGGGAGCGAGCTTTGGAGGGGTCCGAGATCAACAGATCCACTTCTGCGGGGCGGTAGAACTTCTCATCCATCACCACATAATCTTTATAATCCAAGTCTACATGGGAAAAAGCAATTTCACAAAATTCACGTACCGGATGCGTTTCACCAGTGCCGATCACATAATTATCCGGGTGATCTTGTTGAAGCATCAGCCACATGGCTTCCACATAGTCACCAGCAAAGCCCCAATCACGCTGAGCTTCAAGGTTGCCAAGACGTAGTTCCTTGGATTTCCCCAGCTTAATGCTTGCTACTGCGTTGGAAATCTTGCGAGTCACGAACTCCATACCACGGCGCGGACTTTCGTGATTGAACAAAATTCCCGAGGTGGCGAACATATCAAAAGATTCGCGGTAATTGATCGTGATCCAATGGCCGTACACCTTCGCCACGCCATACGGGCTGCGCGGGTAAAACGGAGTATTTTCGCTCTGCGGTACTTCCATTACCTTGCCAAACATTTCACTGGAGGATGCCTGATAAAAGCGAATCTTCGGATTCACGAAACGGATCGCTTCCAACATGCGCGTTACACCAAGCGCGGTCACATCACCTGTCAATGCCGGTTGATTCCATGATGTTGGCACAAATGATTGCGCCGCAAGGTTATACACCTCAGACGGTTTATATTCTTCAAGCAGCGAAAGCAGAGAACCCTGGTCCTGCAAATCTCCCTGAACAACAGTAATATCATCGATGAAATGTTGAATACGCTCGTAATTTACCGTGCTAGAACGACGTGCAACACCAATTACCTGGTACCCCTTTTTCAATAACAATTCAGCTAGGTAGGAACCATCCTGTCCGGTGATCCCTGTAATAATGGCAGTGGGCATGTTATCTCCTGGTTCAAAATTCAGCGACTGAATTATACACTATCTCTCGACTGATGATTACGGTCACGCCACATGCCAAATGCAACGATCAAAACCCATACGCCTAAAATACCAGCCACCATCGAAGCAAACGGTAGCTGCGCGCCAATATGAAAATAACGGCTGGCGTACCATTGTCCAAAAAATGCCACGAATACCACTTCCATCGCAAATGCTCTCACAAACCAGGCGTTCTTGGTTTCCCGCCACCATACCCAAACATTTCCAACAAGGATGGACTGCCACGCGAACAGGATCAACCGATAACGCGGATTATCCCATTGATCGCCGCCGCCGCGCAGAGCAGTGAAAAGAATCCACCCCCACACAACCACAGTCAGCCAAAGGATTAACTTCCGCTTCTTCTCTCCGCTCGTGCTTGCTGCCGCAACAAAGGATAGGATCAACGCTGGAAATAAAGCGTACCAACCCACCGCACGAAGAATACCGATCACCTTCCAGACAATCGTGGTGGGCGCCACGAAAATGGCAGGCAAGACCGGCTGTAAAAAGCCATAAACCATCACAAAAGGAAGATGTGTAGCCTTGGGCATCTCATCAAATAATTTTTGAACCCAGCCTGAGCCCTCTTCAATTTTGAACACATTCCACTTCAAGGCTTCACGCACAAAGTTGTTGATCACCCCCATTGGCGAGCCATCTCCCAAATTTCCCTGACGATTCAAAGCAGAGGAAAGAATAAACATACCAGCAATGAAAACAAGAATCAGGGCCGCAATGACCGGCCAAGAGATACGTCCGCGCTCGCTACCAAAATACATCCAACCGCCCAAAATGACCAGGGTCACCAGCGCAATGGAGGGCGAAACCAACAACATCCCTGCTATGCCCAAACCAAGCCAGATCAAATCTTTCTTATTCTGAGCGCCATGCCAACTTACAAATCCCCACAAAACCAAAGCACTGAACGCCAGCAAATAAGGTTCGCGCATGGCAGAGCCGCCCAGCAAAATACTTTCGGGGTACAACGCAAACACCCAGCCTGAAGCAAATGCGGTTCTTGTTCCCCATTCCTGAGCAGCAGCCTTCCATAAAAATGGAACGCCCAATGCACCCATAAAAGCAGACAGCACCACCAGCAGCAAAACTCGATGCTCATCCGGTGAAAGATAGCGATAGACAAATGCGCTGAGCGCCAGCAGCCCGCCATACTGATCGTAGGCATATGTTTTGTTGAAAGCATCAAAAATAGACTTCTCAGAACTTGCCAACTCCCAGGCTTGATCGTCACGACGATGTGCATCGGTGTAGGCAAAACCAGCGCTTTGGTCTTCGTCATCCACATAGCCGTAAAGCGGAAGTGCAAAATATACAGCTACACCTCCTGCGAAACGCAAAGCGAAGGCAAGCGCAACCATCCAAGCCAGGGTTGTTCCGCCGCCTGCCCATCTTGTGGATATCACCAAAAGGGAGAAGGAAAGAAGAAAAAGAGAGGAAAATGCCAATAGACCGATGAACCAGCTTCCGGCTTGGAGAGAGGCGAGAATTGCGCCCATCCCAAGAGACAGCGGAATCATCCAAATCAAATCACGTTGATTTAAGTTTTTCATATCCCCACTTTTACCACTTTTTCCAAAGTGTGGAGTCTTTGGTCTATGCAAAATTTATTCGCACCCAATGACTTGAAATACTTTTACCTTGGGCAAAGAAAAAACAAGCCGATACCAATTCGTTTGTTTATTTAATTGAGCGGCATTAAAACTTTGAGGAGCGCCGCCTGCATAAATATAGTCGATGTGCGTTTCGCATAAATTCGTGTGCTGTTGAGGTTCGTTGAAATTCAATATCCCTGGCGCGGAGGTTGTTCTTCGAGAGATCAAAGGGGTGACCCAAATGCCTCCATCCACACCGACCAAAGAATCTGGAGATGCAAGTGAGGTTACGAACATGCCTGTGGAAGCAGTCAAAATTTTTACATCTGCCGGGAGTGTTTTGTCCATCCAATAGATTGCTGCCAGATCATCATGGCTGGCAATCTGGCAGCAATCGGATGCATAAAATGCATGGTTGGCGCGGGCATTTAATAAAACAAAACCAACGAGAAAAAAGGTAACCAAGTGAGCGGGCAATTTGAAGTTAGAAAAAAATCTCGGCAGGAGTTGATATACCCCCGCCAACCCCAGCCCGCTCCATACAGAAAGCGGAAGGTAAAGCAGCATTTGCACATACGGCCTATCTAAAAGAGTTAAAGTTCCATATCCGAAGACTCCAGCGACAGGGATGAATAAGCCAGCTATCAGTAAAGAAACAATCAGGAGCAGAAAAAATGTAAGGTCTGGAAAGGCCCAAGCTGAAATGATGAGCAGGATCATCGCCAAACTTGTTATCCATATATCCTGATTGATGTAGGCCCCAAATAAAAGGGAAAGCACAGCGCTATTTTGCACGACAATAATTTCAGCAACGAGGAGCAATGCAACCATAAGAAATAAAAGTCGTTGAAGCAAAACTGGCAAACGATTACGCCAAATTGTCAAAAATAGGGAGAGACCCATAAACACAAAAACAATCAGTGAGCGGGTATGAAACAAAGCGGAAACCAGAATCCCCAAGATCAATAGCCAATGAAGGGAAGGCTGTTTAGCGTTGGGCCGGTTATTTTGATACAGCAAATACCCGATATTCAAAACAAAATGGATGCAGACCAGGCTAAAAAGGGCGGGGTATTTTCCCCAATCCATCAGGTGAGCGGGCATGTGCCAACCCAAGCCCGCCAACAGACAGGTAAAGGCTGCCGCCATGTTTGAACCCGTTTCACGTTTGATCATAAAAAATAATGAGAAAGGCAAGATTGCCAAAATGACCTGTCCAAACACGAGCATGGTATCCACGATGCCTGTATGAAATACGCGAGATACTGCGGCGCTGACAAGATGAAACCCCACATGATAATAATTGGGTAATGAAAAACTGCCGCCTGACAAGGCATACTGCCCGGAAATATATTTGATAATTCGATAATGTTCTGCCGAGTCAAAATAGGAAGGTAGAAGCATATTTTTGAGAAAGGCAAGCTGCGAAATAAAAAAAACTGTCAGTGGGGCTATAAAAAACAAGGCGGTTAGCAAAGAGATTCTGTTCAGCTTACCGGCTGCCAGTAAGAAAATTGCCGCAATTCCCCCTAGAATGAGAATGATTTTCGCTGCAATTTCTCCAAACAAGAATACCCCCACAAACAACAGAATGGATAAAAAAAATACCGGCAAAATCCACCCAGCCACTCCAAGAGAAATCATTTCGGAGCTTGATACTTGCTCTTTATTGAAAAGCGCGAGTATTAATATCTGTCCCCAAATCATTAAAATGAATATGCTAAAAACTGTCCATGCCTGGCTGCCAAGAACAGACCAACCGTCTGCAAAAATATTCATGGCAAATTGTTATGGGTATGATGGATTGGGGTATGACGGATCGGGATAGGAAGCATCAGGGGTCGGTGTTGGGGTAGCCGTTGCTGCCGAGGTATTAAAAACTGGTGTTGGTATCTCTTTCACAGCAGTCTCCAGAGTGGAGATGCCTTCCGAGTTTTCAGCAACAGACGGCTCCGAGATCAGAAGCGCTTTCAATGTGAAATCTCCC
>CAZHOX010000127.1:6679-8921 GCA_964534345.1 uncultured Anaerolinea sp. | reverse complement strand
ACCTGGCTCTTGGCATCGGGGCGAAGCCAGGGCAGGGTTCCATTCTTGCGAACTTCGCTCTGGCGGCGGGTGAGCTTGTGAGCGAGGTAGATGGGAAGCGGCATGAGGGTATCGGTTTCGTTACAGGCATAACCGAACATCATGCCCTGATCGCCTGCGCCGATGGATTCAACTTCCGCGTCAGACATGTGATGTCCATCGCGGGTTTCGAGCGCCTGATTTACACCCATGGCGATGTCGCCGGACTGCTTGGCGATAGCAACCATTACGCCGCAGGAGCTGCCGTCAAAACCTTTGTCACTGGAATCATAACCAATCTCATTCACAACCTTGCGAACCAATTCATCATAGTTGAATTGAGCATTGGTGGTGATTTCACCCAAAAGCATGACATAACCTGTCTTGACTGCGGTTTCGCAAGCCACGCGGGAGCGGGGGTCCTGCTCAAGGCAGGCATCGAGCACGGCATCCGAGACTTGATCGCAGATCTTATCGGGGTGACCTTCCGTCACCGATTCTGATGTGAACATCAGGCTGGGTGAAGACATAAAAGTATTGGACATTGTTTTTGTTTCTCCTTCAAGAAAATAAAATTGCCCTTTCGGCGTGAAAGGGCAATCTTGCATTATGCTTGTCTACCCTCTCATCTCCCAGAAAAATAAATCTGTCGGATTTGGCACCATATTCAACTTTCGTTGACTGGTTGTCGAGACATCGCAGGGCCGTTCCCTCCGTCTCTCTGGATAAGAGCGCCTTATTGGGGCTATTGATTTGTGTTTGGATAATACCATAGCTGAAAGTGCGAGTCAAATAAAAACCGTCAGAGAAGAATCTCTGACGGTTTTTAGAATCAATTGTCAGTTTTAGTCAGAAGCGCAGCGGAAGCCGATCTTGGGGGATACTTCGCCAAGATATTCCTTGGAATTGATATCCGTTTCGCTGGGATTCGATCCCTGCACTGAAGATCTCTTGGCAACGCGGACATAACTAAATGCATCCTGGAAGGAGCCGCCACGAACAACACGGTTGAAGTATTGGCTGCGTTCACCAGGGCCAGGGGGATTCATGGTAACGCCCTGGGTGTAGTAATCGCCATCATAAAAATCATGTACCCATTCTGCCACATTGCCAGACATATCCAATATGCCGAATGGGCTGGCGCCGGCAGGGAAATTACCTACGCGGGTGGTATCGCCAACAAGGTAGTTGAAGTTGCCGCGTGAAGAATCAGGGCGTTCATCACCCCAGGGGTAGATTCGGTAATCATCACCACGAGCGGCACGTTCCCATTCTGCCTCGGTTGGCAGGCGGCGGCCAGCCCAACTGCAGTACGTATCTGCTTGCGCCCAGGTTACGTAAACAACGGGGTAGTCGTTGAACTCGGCATTGTTAAAGTAGGAATCGCGAGTATCGGATTTGAAATACTGCGGAGGTTGACAAGCACCAGCTTTAACACACAAGGTGTACATGGCGTTGGTGACTTCCAGTTTGTCGAACCAAAAACCCTTGAGGGTAACATCATGAGCAGGTTCTTCATCCTTGTTCACATCGGTATCCATACCACCCATGCGGAAGGTTCCATCTGGAATATAGACTTGGGGCATTCCATCCACAGAGGAGGTGCGTTCCTGGCCAGCAGAGCCACCCTGCTCTTCTGGGGCATTGATAGCTGGGGGAGTGTTGGTTGGGAAGGCGGTGGGAAGAGAAATTGCAGTAGGTTGTGCCTGCCCGCCCAATTGACATGCCGAGAGCAACAAGATCAAGGACATCGTGATCGGAAATAATTTTTTCATCTTTTCTCCTTTTGTAATATATAGTCAGTATACAGAGGCAGGACTAAATACCTAATCCCCCAAAGGTAATAGATTGGTTTCAAAATACGACTTTTTACGACTTTGTAGTGTAAAATTGACTTACACAATTGTTATTAAGCCGTTTTTTGCAGCTAATTTAGCCTTTTCGATGGAATTTGGAAAGATTTTATGACCATTCAACTACCCTCCATTTCACCTAATACCCCGCGTGTTTTTATTGTCTGCGACCAGGATGCCACTGCTCCCATCTGGGGATACATCATCCGCGAGAAAGGCCTGGTTGCCATCCTTGAAACCTCGGTTCAGCGAGCCATGGAGCGCTCTGTAGAGGAAATCCCCGATCTCATCGTCGTCGACCTCAACGCGCCTCATGCCCAACGCATGGAATTATGCCGCAAGCTCCGCTCGTTGAGCAGCAGCCCGATCCT
>CAZHOX010000127.1:0-6579 GCA_964534345.1 uncultured Anaerolinea sp. | reverse complement strand
TGCATCTTTTAATGAGCCGCCCTGGCTATGTATTCCCTGCCGAGGAGATCATTCAAACGGTGTGGGGAGCAGAGGGTGATGTGATTTTGCTCAAGAATGTTGTCTATCGTTTGCGCAAGAAGATGGAAGAGGAAGTGGGCGACTCGCACCTCATCAAAACCTGGCCCGGCGGATATAGCTTTGTGGAAGATTAACCCGCCTCTTTCTTAATCTCAAACCTGATTCTGTCTCGAAAAAATTTTTCTCGTCCCCATCCCCGCCCGACGGTTAACCGTCGGGCTACTCATACCAACCCCGCTAAAGCGGACTGCGCCAATCACTGATCTACCGCACACCTAAACCCGACTTTTGAAGAACTCTTTCCATAAAAGGCTTCCTCTGTCGGTTGTGCAGTGGAACTTGGACCATCAAGAAAAGCACGGTTTGTAAGCCGCAAGATCGTCCAATCTTCTTGAAACGAACCGCCGCGCATCACGCGGAAGTCGTTAAAGACTTCCTCTTCTGATGGACCTTCTGGATTCTCTGATGGAGATTTTGCATAATAATCTGGCCGGTATCGGTCCGCAACCCATTCCCAAACATTGCCAGCCATATCCAACGCGCCAAACGGACTCGCGCCTTCGGCATACGAACCCACGCGTGATGTATCACCAACAAGGTTGAGCGAATTGGAGTTGTATTGATTCGGCAGTTCATCACCCCAGGGAAAGTTTCTTTTATCACTTCCGCGTGCGGCATATTCCCATTGTGCCTCTGTGGGGAGTTTGCGCCCAGCCCAAATGCAGTACGCATTGGCATCATACCAAGCCACATTTACAACGGGGTAATCCTGAAATTCGGGGTTGCCAAAATATTCAAGGCGGTTATCCGAATTTATCTTTACAGGCGGCCTGCATGAACCTGCTTGCACGCACAGGTTGTACATCCCGTTGGTCACTTCCACTTGATCGATCCAGAACGCATTCAACTTTACTTCGTGGACAGGCACTTCATCGCTTTCGCGATACACATCCATGCCGCCCATGGTCAATACCCCAGCTGGTACGAGGAGTTGGGTCATGCCGTCTGTGGTGGAGATTTTTATATTCTCAGGTGTGGCAGTTGCTTCTGCTGTAGCCGTGGCTGGAATTTCGGTTGAGGTCTCTGTTGGCATCGCTGCTGCGGTGGCTTGTGGAATTGCAGTTGCAGATGGGGCAGGTGCGGCCGCAGGCGCAGCTTGGCAGGCGGTAATGAAGAGAAGGATGAAGGAAAAGAGAATATTTTTTTTCATTGTTGAATTAATCATTGAATGAGGTGAATGGCGTTTTGAGCCTGATCTTCAAAGAAGTTGGGATTGATGCTATCGGCTTTGTTCCATGCCTTTAGTGCGCCTGCATTATCCCCTTTTCGGTACAAGCCGTAGCCGTACCAGAGCCATGTCTCTTCAGACATTTCGGTCACGCTGCGCGCATAATCAGTTAACACGAGCAGGTCATCATTGCGGCCAGAATGGAAGTAGGCAAGGAACGGGCCAAATTGATAGCGGAACATGCGCAGAGGAAGACCTAACTCACGGGCTTTGTCGTAGGCGAGGGCGGCTTCTTCGTAGCGCTCAAAATAGACGAGGTTGCTGCCATAGTTGAACCAGGAGAATCCGTCGGCTGTGGAACTGGTGGTAGCGGCTTGGGATGCGGCTAATGCATTTTGCCGATTCAAGTCCGGGTCCCAGTCTGAGGCGAGCAGGGTTTTCATCTCCTCTTCAAATTGCGGGAAATACATCACGATATATACGTTGTTGAATGGCCGCCATTCCTCCTCCAGCTTGGAGTAGGAGACTTTTAGATCGGGGCCGTGATAGGTATCTTGAATAGTGAATTCCTGAGTTGCATCGTCGTAGCCGGTGATCAGAAGATAATGTGCCGCCCAAAGATCATCGGTAGGGCCGAGCGCATCGGCAGGGTTGAGGGAAGTGACGCTTTCAATGATGACGGGGTAATTTGCCGCGAGCAGGCGTTTGAGCAGCTCAATATTTCCGCCAACGCGATATTCCATGTTAAGCCAGCCTGCCTGTGTGCGGACAAAGTATCGCAACTCTTCAGGGTTCACGTTGCGGTCTCCTGTGATGGGTTTGATCAGGTCAGAGATGTCGCTTTGGTCGCCTTCCCATCCGTACATGTGCAGCGCCATGGAAAGCGCTGCGGGGCCGCAGTTGTTGGGAGTCTGTTTTTCGTACGCAGGGGAAGTCATAAAGGCTTGCGTGGGCAAGGGCGGGAAGGTAGCTGTGGGGGTGATGGATGGAGTGAGTTCGATGGCAACTGGTGTGCTGGTTTGTGCAAGAGTTGGTGTCGCTGGAATAGGCGTGACAGGCAAAGCAGTTGGTACTGGCCCGGGGGGGTTGACCGCATTTTTTACATAGATCTGAAATACTTCGATTCGCCAGGAAAGGCGCGATTTTACAAAGGGGATTTGATATACCAAAACTGTTAGCAGAATGAAACCTGCAACAGCTAAGAGGATGGTTCTTGTTTTCTTGGACATGAATGCGAGTTTACCACGCGTATATGAAACGGTTTTAAGGTAAGGATTTGGTTTCCTGCCCACTTCAAGAAGAATGGACGGTTGCAACAAGCACATGAATTTATTGCTTGACGCTTCTGTACCTCACAATTATGATGAGATTTAATATGGAGAAATCAACAAGTATGACCCTTGAAGCAGAAAATTTGCGTGCCGCCATGCGCGCCTGGTCTGCCGGTGTAACCGTTGTGACGGCTGTTCATGAAGGTAAAAAACATGGAATGACAGTGAACTCGTTCACTTCCATTTCATTGGACCCGCCAACCATCACTATTTCGCTAAAAACCGGTTCGCGTACCTATGATATGGTGATGGGTTCACGAGCGTTTGGTCTGACCATGCTTTCCAGCGATCAATCTAAAATTTCAGATATTTTTGCGGGTCGTTTTCCTGAGATCGAAGACCGCTTTGCCGACTTGCAAGTGGAGACACTTGTGACCGGTTCGCCTTTGATCGTTGGCGGCCTCGCCTGGTTGGATTGCCGCGTGGTGGAAACCTATGATGCGGGCATGAATACGCTGTTCATTGCCGAAGTTTTGGCGGCGCGCGGCACGGGTGAAGGATTGCCGCTTCTTTATCACGACCGCAAGTATTGGCAGTTGTCTCATTTGTCGTAAGCCGTTCGTGAACGCGGCTTGCATGGAGGGAAAAATGTCTAACACGTTGACGGATGGGGAGAAGCAAACCTTATTGCGTCTTGCGCGCGAAGCGATGGAATGTGCGGTCAGGGGACAGTTATTACCGCCAGTGGATGTAAAGTCTCTCACTCCGCTGTTGCAGGCGAATGGCGCTTCATTTGTAACGCTGACAATTGATTCTGAGCTACGCGGTTGTATCGGCGCCTTGGAAGCATACCAACCACTGGCGGAGGATGTGCGTGAACATGCCATCTCTGCCGCGCTGCATGACCCGCGTTTTTCTCCGGTGAGGGAAGGTGAATTGAGCAGGATCAAACTCGAGGTTTCGAGATTGACCGTTCCCCAATTGCTGGAATACTCTTCCAGTGAAGATCTGCTCAAAAAGCTGAATCCGCATGTGGATGGAGTCATCCTCAAAGATAATGTTCGGCGGGCTACATTTCTTCCGCAGGTGTGGGAAAAAATCCCTGCCCCTGCTGAATTCTTAAGCCATCTCTGCCAGAAGATGGGTACACGTGCAAATTTGTGGCGGGAAGCCAAATTGCAGGTGTATGTATATCAGGTTGAAGAATTTCACGAAATGAATGACCGCAGCGGCGCTTGAAAAAACTGGCTTTCGTGCAAATTTATTGCCACGCTTATAAAAATATGTAACAAGCGGTAAAATCTAATCATGGCTGAAGAATATAAAGAAGCGCAACCCAACGATACAATTTTTCAGGACGCAGTAGATGCTTTGCGCCGTGGGGACAAGCCGCGTGCCAAGGAACTGCTTACCCTTTTACTAAAAACAAATCAGACGAATTCCACGTATTGGATTTGGCTCAGCGCCGCGGTGGATAATACCAAGGAGCGCATTTACTGCCTGCAAACAGCGCTCAAACTGGACCCTGAAAATGCAACAGCCAAACGAGGGTTGATTCTGCTGGGAGCTTTATCTCCAGACGAAACCATTCAACCATTTCCCATGAACCGTCCGCGGGCATGGGAAGATAAGTTGTTGCTTGCAAATGAAAAACCAAAGGAAAAAGGATTTCGCGTACTTGCCAGAAGCCCCATTGTGCGCTTGCTGGGAGTGATGGTTATTGGCGCAGGCTTGCTTTCGGTCTTGATCTTTGGCTTTGTGCTGCCCAATCAGTCGAGAGTGATCCCCACGCAGACAAATACCCCCGGGCCTTCCCCTACATTTACTGCAACACCTACTGTGTTTGGTGCAACCGCCGAGCCAACAAGAGCATTCATTGGTCCCACCCCCTTGTGGATGCTTGTCCCTGAAACCTATACGCCGACTGCTGTGTACGTCAACACTCCGCGTGTGCCTGAGGCGAGAGATCAATACCGCCTTGCCGAGACCGCCTACAAAAACGGAGATTGGGATACCTACATCTCCAGCATGGAAATGATCCTCACGTATGAACCCAATGCTGCCGATATTTATTATCTGATCGGTGAAGCCTATCGCTTAAAAGGTGATTCTGCCAATGCCCTTGCTTCATACAAGGAAGCTAAAAACCTGGACCCGAATTTCAGCGCGCCGTATCTGGGTGAAGCACGTGTGCGCCTGATGCGAGACCCCGGCTATGATGCAGAAGATCTGCTGACCGAAGCCATTGATCTTGACCCGAACTACGGTGAAGCATATCTTGAACGTGCAAAATTCCTGATCTCAGACAAAAAAGCGGAAGCCGCCATTGTTGACCTCAACCGAGCCGCCGCATTAATGCCAAACTCTCCAGATGTGTATCTGACATATGCCAGCGCTTACCTGGCCCTTGATGAAAATGCCAGCGCATTGGAATCCGCCGAAAAGGCTCTTTCCATGGATATAACATCTCTGCCAGTGTATGAAATGTTAGGCAGGCTGTATCTTGAAAATGGACAATATCAGCGTTCGGTGGAAACTCTTGAAGTCTATCTCGTGTACGAGCCGGAAGATGCGCTTGCGCTTGCACGGTTGGGACAGGCTTATTATGAAATAGGGGAGTACGAGTCTGCGGTGAAAGCACTCGACAGGGCAACCACCATCAACCGTACAGGACTTCGCAAATATCTGCTCTATCGCGGTCTTGCCCACCTTGAGCTTGGTGATGATATTGAACAGGCTGTAGAAGACCTTGAAGATGGCAAAGATGCCGATGACGAATCGTACAATGCCAACCTTGCCCTGTTGCGCGGATATTTTGCCGCAGAAAAATATGGCAGTGCCTTCCTGCAAGTGGAAGCGCTCAAATCTTTTGCAGAGACAGATGAAGAGACCGCCATCATGCTGTATTGGCGCGGGCTGGTTCAGGAAAAACGCGAAGAACCAAAAGACGCCATCAAAGCCTGGAAAGACTTGCTTAAAATGGACGAGGATGTGATGACCGCAGAAATGCGCAAGGAAGCAGAAGCACACCTCCTCAAGTTGGTTCCTGCAACTGCCACCGCCACCCAATGGACATCGACCCCTGGGCCAAAGAAAACGGCTACCCCTACGCCAGCCAAGGGATCAACAAAAACACCGACACCTCCCGCCAAAACCCCAACAAAAACTGCAACACCGTAAATAAGTAAAAAGAGAGACCGCTAAAAAACGGTCTCTCTTTTTTATGTACTATTCACTATTCAATTCTTCCCCGCCCTGCATTCCTCACATGGACACAACGCCCGCAGATAGTGCCAGTTGTAGATGCCGTAATCGTGACCATCCTCCCAGACGATGGTCAACGCATACGAGCCGGTTGCAACAATATTCGAGATGCGCGTGGAAAGGTTATCTTCCATCTCTCGTGTGAACACATCTGCATCCGGCTCAGACTTCATGTTCTCGTGTCCGCCACGGCATTGGGCGCAGGGACAAGCTGCACGCAGCAACCCGAACGGATAGACACTGGTGTGTCCGCTGTCCCAAGTGACGGTGAATTCGCGCTTGCTTTTATTGGCAGTTACGCCGGTTGGTTTTTCAGCCATTGATAATTTCTCCTATAATTTTTTACGGGGAAGGGATGACAGCCAGAAAATCTGCCGCTGCCCAGCCTGCACGAGTCGTGTCATACGGAGCGACAAGATACCACCATGTATATCCATCTGCGGATTGAGGTCCATCCTTGACGACGAAGACCTCCGCCTCTTCCCCCCGAAAAACGGTTTCGCCATTCAAGCCGGGTGCCAGTCTGATTCTTAATCCTTCCCCTTCTGTCCCAGTGATCTGCACGTAGCCTTCGATATTGATGGTGGTCAGGTCAGGCGTAGGCGTAATGGACGGATCGTTGGTCGGAGCAACTGTCACGTTTGGCGTATGGGTCGGGGCGGGGATCATGGTCAGGTCAGCAGGAGCAAACCCCACTTCAGGAGAGAAGCGAGGGCTTGTCCAGCCGATGATGATGAGCGTGAGGAAGAGCAGAAA
>CAZHOX010000126.1:0-8954 GCA_964534345.1 uncultured Anaerolinea sp. | reverse complement strand
GGACGGGTGAAGGCGTCGTCGAAGAGGCGATCCATGGCCTCTCGCAAAGTCATCATTTCACGGGCGGGTTCCCAACGAATTAAATTGGACATAGGTACCTCCTTTTAGGAATGGATTTGAACTACATCCTTAATTTAAAACGCCTGCGTTAAAAAAACGCAAGCGTTTTGTATTCGTTGTATTAGAAAATTTACGAGTTTAACAATGTGACCAATGCGACGATGCCGTAGATGGTGCCAAAACAGATGATGCAGATGGCCGCCATTTTTGCAACAGTGACGAGTTTGTTGTCTGGCTTTTGCTCTGGCATGGCTATTCCTTGCTGCGTTTGAAATCTACAAAGCGATAGCCAACTCCACGCTCGGTGAGGATGTACTGTGGGTCAGCGGGGTCTTTTTCCAGTTTCTGGCGCAGGTAGTTAATGTAGAGGCGGACGTAATGCGGTTCGTCACGATATTCATAGCCCCACACCTTTTGGAGGAGCTGGTCGTGGGAAACCACCCACCCGGCATTTTGTACGAGGTGGAAAAGCAGGCGATATTCCGTAGGGCGCAGTTTGACAAGTTTGCCTTCCAGCCAGATCTCGCGGCGGTCAAAATCAATTTTAAGGCGCTTGTCCACTTCAAGTAAGCCGTGCATGGAGCCGGTTGCTCCTTCTGTGCGTCGAAGGACGGCCTTGGCGCGGCTGACTAGTTCCCGCGGACTAAAAGGCTTGGTGATGTAGTCATCCGCGCCACCTTCAAGTCCACGCACGCGATCATCTTCCTCGCCTTTTGCAGTCAACATAATGACAGGGACGTTGCTGAATTCACGGATGGTTTCAAGCACTTCAAACCCGTCAATATCCGGCATCATTACATCCAGCAGAATGAGATCCGGCGTAACATCCCGAATCCGCTGAATGGCCTGTTTGCCATTAAATGCTTCGCTTACCTGAAAGCCATCATGTTCAAGGTTCATGCGGATGAAGCGCACCATGCGCTCTTCGTCATCCACAACAAGAATACGGCGGCGGTCTAAAGAATCAGACATGTTATTCCCTCACAAAACCGATGATCTTTTCCTCATCAGCATTTTCAAGGACTTCAATAAAACTAACTTTGCTTAACGGCCAAATCACCTTGGTTACATTATTATCAAGGTAGTGTAAATCCTTGCCGTCTTTCTGGCGTGGATTCATTACCAAAATGATCGTATCGGCAGGTTTGGGAAGTTCGTCAATTTCCCCAGCTACAGATGTTTCACCAGAAATATGTAAAATGACTGTATACGCCATGAGATGTTCTCTTTTCCTATTTGTTCTTTACCAGAATTTGCAATTTCATTTTACCGAGCGCAACAATATCACCGTGGTGGATCAACTGCTCAACATTCGGGCTAAGCCGCTTTCCATTGACATAGGTCCCATTGGCAGAGCCGAGGTCCATAAATATGAGGCGGTCCCCATCTCTTTTAATAATCGCGTGCAAGCGGGATACCCCAGCTGCATACGCTTGATATGGAGACAGGTCAATATCCGGCATAATAGGCTGCCCTTCGCTGACACGTCCCATGGTGAATTCGTTGCGTGATGAAAGAGGGAGTACCTGGCCTGTATCCAATAAATGAATGCTTCCCCATGCATCACTGCCATCAAATGGCTGGTACCCATCTTCTGAACCACCCAGGTTCACCCTTCTAAAATTATCCGTTGTAATGGTTTGGGTAATAAGAGAATCCTTACCGACCAATTGAGCGCCGCACTCAGCACAGAACATTGCACCTGCCATATTGGCATGCTTGCAAGTTGAACAAACGATCATCGTGCCTTCTCCTTCCCGCCGCTTAATAAAAGCGCGCGGGTTTGGTATTTGATATCCTTATTACCGCTCTCGCTAAAGGTATGCATTCTTTCAAGGTTATCCGCTTCAAACAATGCAGTTTTCGCGAGTGAATGTTCACCCTGAGACAATAAATGCGTGGCAAGGTTATGCAAATGACGCGCCGCCACATCATATTGACCTGAATCCGCTGCTGTACGTGCGCGTTCCTGCATTCGGTACAAAGTAAGGCGGGAGAGTGCGCTTAATATTCTGGTTGGGGGTGGCTCTGCAGATGGATTTGGCCGAATTTCACGGCTAAGAACCAGACGAATCGGAGGGACCGGTGTTGGGCGGGCTGCTATGGAAATCTTCATTGAACCACTTAACAGCGTTACCACATCGCCCGTCAAGGCTTCTGGTTCAACTAAAAATTCTATCAGCACATGCAAAGGCGCCTCTCGCAAGATTGGGCCAAGATGCATGGACGATGCTTCAGTTTCGATCGTTCCCCCTTCCGGTTGAAGACGGAACGCATAGTTTATCTTGACGTTTTCCTGAGGCTTGAACTCAAGCACAATATCATCTGCAAAAGTATTGATCAATGCTTTGAATTTTTCAACAAGCAAAACTTGAATATCTTTTGGCTTTGAGATATACGAAGATGAACCACCTGTTTTACTGGCAAGTGCATCCAGAAAAATATCATTCCATTCATGACCAATCCCCATCCCTGTAATGCCAATATTCAAAGCAGCGGCTTCATCGGCAAGTTTCAAGCAAGCCTGCTCATCGCCGTAGGTTTTTCCATCCGTCAGCAAAATAATGTGACTAACACGAGAAGGGTCAAGAGTACGCCGGACTTCGCGCATTCCAGCATCCAAACCATTAAATATCTCTGTTGCGCCAGAAGCCTGCATCATTTGGATGCGCGCTTCTTGTTTTTTCTTATCTTGGTTAATAGAGGCTGGAACAATGACCTCTGCACGATCACTAAACGAGACAACGCTTAAAACATCTTCAGGGCGCAGGCTTCTTAATAACTGGATAGCAGTCGCTTTAACAATATCCAGCTTCTCGCCTTGCATGGATGTAGAACGATCCAAAACCAGACAGATGTTTAGTGGCGGGGTTGGAAGACTATTTTTTTCTTCACGAGAGCTGACTTCCAGCAAAGCGTAAAGCAATTGTGGTTCACCCAACCTGACAAGATTGGGGCGGCTATAATGAAGGTCATATTTAACAATTGCATTTTCTTCAATTTCTGGAGGGAGGGTGGCATCATACAGGTTACGGCGTTTAGGATTCGCAAGAACCTCATAAGCTTGCTGTATATCCAGAAATAATTCTGTTTCTCCAGGAGCTACATTTTTATCTGGGTGAAGCCGTTGAGCGGCATCAAAGTATGCGCGCTTAATTTCTTCCGGTGTTGCATCGCGGAAGACACCTAGAATTGCATAATAGTCTGGCTTTCTGGACGACATTTTATCCAATCATTTGTGCCAAAATAACTGTAATATTATCTGGGCCGCCGGCAGCGTTAGCAGCTTCGACCAAATTCTGGCAGGCACGATGCAAATTTGGTGCATCGACAATTATCTTAAAAATATCGTTTTCGTTCAAAACTCCCCAAAGGCCGTCACTGCAAATCATTAGATACCCAGGCTGGGGAAATGGAATGGTAAAAATATCTGCTTCCAGAGATTCTCCCTGCCCAAGGGCACGGATTAGAACATTCCTATGTGGGAAATTTTCAGCCTCATCCTTGCTAAGATGACCAAGCTCCTCAAGCCTTTTTACCAAAGAATGATCTCGAGTGATCACTTCCATTCTGCCGTCTGGATATACAGAATAAGCACGGCTGTCGCCCACATGGGCAATGGTAACCTGCTGCCCTAATACCAATGCAGCAGTGACTGTAGTTCCGCTTCCCGGCGCCTCACGTTGAACATATTGATGCGCTTCCATAATAGAATTTTCCATGACTTCTTGCAGGGAATCCTGAAGAGGCTGAGTGGGAAGGTTATATAAATAGGATTGAAACTTTTTGGTGATATTGCCACCCATAATGCGAATAGCAGCATTGCTCGCTACTTCGCCAAATTGGTGCCCCCCCATTCCATCTGCAACAATATAGAGACCAAAAGGGATACTCTCTGTACTGCCAGATATGGTGGAAGTAAGCGCAAGTACGCTATCTTCATTATGATCTCGCTGTTTACCGACAGACTGGCCTACACTTGAAACGAGTTGCTTCATTTCATACTTCGTCTGACCGGAAACGATTGAATTAATCTGTTGGTCAGTAAGCGGCGCAGTAGTAGCCATGTCCAACTGTTGCTTCTGTTGTTTTACGGGTTCTTCCTTAGTACCAAATAACTTTCGAAAAAAATCAGCCACGAGAACTCCTTTTAGGCAAACAAAGCATAGACATGATGGTCTGTTGAGCCAAAATAAACTATATCATCAAATACTACTGGTGAACCAGTGATAGCTGCCTGTGATTCAAACTTCCAACGCAGACGACCAGTACGATATTCAAGGCAATACATACTTCCATCCACTGACCCACAATATACAGAGTCTTTATATACTGTAGGTGAACTGCTAACCTGGTTTTCCGTACGGAAACGCCATACTTCTTTAGCGGTTCGCACATCCACACAATAAATAAAGCCATCCGCAGCGCCGAGGAAGATAAAATCATCGGCAATGGTTGGGGATGAGACAGAACCTTTGCCGAGGCGAAACTTCCAAATGGGCCAGCCATTCTTTGCGTCCAACGAATAAAGCGTTCCATCCACAGAAGCGACATAGATCGCCTGGCCTTTATTCGTCGGCGAAGATGTGATCGACCGCTTTGCCTGAAAACGCCACTTTAGCACGCCTTTGAAATCAAGAGCATACATGGAACCAGATTCTGTTCCAAAATAGATCATCTCGTTTGCAAGTAGCGGCGTGGAATAAATGGGGCCATCAGTTGAGAACTTCCAAATTGCCCGCCCACTGGTAGCATTCACTGCATGAAGATCCTGATCTTCAGATCCAAAAAAGATATGTCCATCTGAGATTCGAGGGGAAGAATATATTTTACCTTCTGTAAAATAGGTCCAGATCAGCTTTCCATTCCGCATGTTAACGCAATGCAGGCGTTGATCTTCCGAACAAAAGAACAGATTGCCATCAAAGACCAAAGGACGGGACACAATCCCTCCCTCCGCCGGATATTTCCATTGGAATTGTCCATCTGCTGCGCTCAAGGAATACAGGTTGTTATCATAACAACCTACATACAGCATCCCTTGATGCAAAAATGGGGTTCCTCGAATCTCATCTTCGCATTTGAAAGACCAGAGTGGTTTGACACCGCCAGTAGGAACAGGTATTGCCGAAGTGATCTTGGCAAGTGTCCCCGTCTTGCGGGCCACATTCATCAATGCTTCCTTCATCGCCACTGCGCTTGGGAAACGGTCAGCAGGGTTATATTGCAACGCCGTATTGACCACTGCCTCAAACTCAAGAGAGACATTGGTATTGATCCGGCGGATGGGACGCTCAGCAAATGAGAATGGCGGTTCAAGGCGCGGGTCGCGACGCGTGATCGCATGATGTAGGGCAGCGCCTAGAGAATAAATATCAGCGATCTGCGTAGCTTCCCCACGATACTGCTCAGGAGGTGAATAACCTTCCGTGCCGATCATGGTACCCTTCTGACCGGTTTGAAACGTCTTTGCGATACCAAAATCTACCAGCACTATATCCCCATTGTGATTGATCATCACATTGGACGGCTTCATATCACGAAAAATGATCGGGTCAGGCTTGTGCCCGTGTAAATATGCCAACACGTCACAAAGTTGGATCGCCCAACTGATCACCTGATCTTCAGGTAAAAATCCATTCGCGTCACCAATCACCGTTTCAAGGTCTTTGCCATGAATGAATTCCAACACCAAATAAGAATGGTCATTCTGGGTGAAATAATCGTAAATTCTTGGAATGGAGGGGTGATTGAGCGTAGCCAGCAGATTCGCCTCGCGCTCAAAATTCTGCACGATCGTCTGCCGCACAAGCGGGTCTGGGGCCTGATTGATCATTTCCTTCACGGCCACAAGCTTCACTACATTCGGGAAGTGCAAGTCACGCGCACGGTACACAGACCCCATCCCACCAACGCCAATCACATCCTGAATGTTGTAGCGATTAACGAGGGTAACACCAGACTGTAATTGCTGGCGTGGGCGTTGATCTCCCGATTCTGAACCTATTGGGGATGTAATATTTCTTGTTTCCAGAAGAGACTCCTGTTTACAGCAGGGTGAATTGATGAATTATAGTGTGCAGTGAGGGGAATTGCAACTACCTGTAGTTGCAATTTTGTAGGTGGTCAGGCTTGCACGGAAACAACTTCTACGGCACAATAGGCAGCGTGAAAATTCTAGCGGTAAGCGACCAGGTCATAGACCGCATGTACACGCTGATTCCCAGCGGGCATTTTCAAGATGTAAACCTGATTCTCGGGTGTGGAGATTTGCCATACACCTATCTGGAATATATCGTCACCATGTTAAATGTGCCGATGTTTTACGTGCCAGGCAATCATGACCCAGAACACAACCTCAAAGACAAACGTTCCAGAGCCGAAGGCGGCTCCAATTTGGACCTGGCAATTGACGGCCACAAAAATTTTTTGATCGGCGGCTTTGGCGGATGCGTCCGCTACCGCCCTGATGGCATAAACCAATATACCCAAACAGAAGGCTACCTGCGGGCATTCCAAATGCTGCCCCAATTAATGCTCAACCGCATCAAATACGGTCGCGCATTGGATATTCTCATTACCCACTCGCCTCCCTATGGCATCCATGACGATATCCTAGACCCTGCACACCACGGGCTAAAAGCCCTCAACTGGCTGATCCGTGTTGCCAAACCCCGCTATCTTTTTCATGGTCACACTCATTTTTACCGAAACAACCTGGAAAGCCAGGAAACCTTTGTCGGTTCAACAAAAGTGATCAACGTTTATCCATACAAAGTATTGGAAGTATAAAAATTAGTATTAAGACGGAAGTGAGCTAGAAATGTCAGATGAAATTGAATCGCGCGCACGTGCAGATTTTAGCAGAGCGCGTTTTAAGTCCTTTATCAATCAGGTATTCTCCGTTATCGTAGGAAAACATACCACCACCCTTCTTTCGTACGACGAGATCAAAGAAAAGCTGCGCATTGGCGGTCCCATTTATCGGGGAGTAAAAACTGTTCGTGTGGATCAAATAGCAGGGAGTCTGAACCGCTACCATGAGTTTGACCGCGCATTCCTCCCCAAAGAAGATCAACTCGCCAGCCGCTGGCAAAAAGTCGACCGCGCTTTTTATCAAGATGTTCACCTCCCTCCCGTGGTGCTTTATAAAGTAGGCGATGTCTATTTCGTCGTGGATGGTCATCACCGCGTTTCGGTAGCACGCGAACAGGGACAGATATTCATCGAAGCCGAAGTGCGTGAATGTGCCACCCGCGTCAACATCACAGCAGATATAAAACCCGAAGACCTTGAAATCCTTGGCTCAAAAGTAGATTTTCTCGAACGCACTACGCTTGATAAAATTCGCCCCGATGCCAACATAAAATTAGGCATCCCCGATGGCTTTGAACGTATGCTCGAACACATCGCAGTCCATCGTTATTTTATGGGGCTTGATCTCAAGCGTGACATCTCAGAGGAAGAAGCCGTGGCGCATTGGTACGACACAGTTTATATGCCCATCATTGAAGTCATCCGTGAGAGTGGCATCTTAAAAGAATTCCCCGACAAAACCGAAGGCGATCTGTATTTGTGGACGCTCGACCACCAGCATTATCTATCCAAAGAAGAAGGCCAACCCCTTCAAGCGCCAGAAGACGCCGCCAAACGATTCATTGAAGAAAACGAGTAAACATATGACTGACCTTCATCCACTAGCAGGAGTCTACGCCGCAGCAGTGACTCCCCTCAAAGCAGACGCCTCTTCCTTCGACTTTGAAGCTGCTCCTGCTCTTTTGCATTTTCTCGCCTCTCGCGGATGCCACGGCGTTCTACTCTTTGGCACCACTGGCGAGGGACCTTCCTTCTCACCCAAAGAGCGCGAGACCCTCATGCGCTCCATCCGCGTGGTACGCAACCAACTGCGTGGCTTCAAACTCCTCGCTGGCACAGGCACACCCAGCCTCAGCGAAACCATCGAGTTGACCAAACTTGCCTTTGAACTCAATTATGACGGTGTGGTTGTTCTGCCTCCATATTATTTCCGCAAAGCCACAGACGATGGACTGTTCAACTGGTTCAGCGAGTTGATTCAAAAAGCCGTGCCAGAAGGAAAACACCTGCTCGGCTATCACATCCCTGTGATGACGGGCGTTGGCTTTTCACTTGACTTGCTCGAAAGACTCAAAACAAAATTCCCCAATCAATTTGCAGGCATCAAAGACTCTTCCCACGATGAAGCCTTTGCAACGGCGGTCGGTCAACGCTTTGGAAAAGAATTGTTCGTTTTGAACGGCACCGATTCATATTTTCACCACGCACTGAAAAACCACGCCCAAGGCGCGATCACCGCTCCTGCCAATTTGATCTCCGATAATTTGCGCGATCTTTGGGATTTGTTCCAAGAAGGCAAAGACCCAAGCGAAGTGCAGGCAAAAGTCACAGAGCAGCGTCATTTTCTCGAACACTACTCCCCCATTGCCCCTGTGCTCAAGGGCTTGCTTCATAAAATATATGATCTGCCAAATTGGTCTCTCCGACACCCGCTGGAGAGTTTGGACGAGAAAACTCTCGAAGAAGCAGCAGAAGGATTTTTGAAGATTGCGTAATCTCAGACCTCCGAGTTCTTGAAGAACTCGGAGGTCTTTCGACTCAGGTACAATACAACTCATGACAACCTGGCGACTTCTCTACACTCCCCCTTCCACTGGCGCATGGAACATGGCTGTGGATGAATCTATTCTTGAGCATATCCATCGCGGCGAAGCTCAACCTACTCTGCGGCTTTATTCATGGAATCCGCCCTGCCTTTCTCTGGGACATGCGCAATCTTTCAGTGATGTGGATGTGGACGGACTCCGCGCTCACGGCTGGGACGTCGTGCGCCGCGTGACGGGGGGACGGGCGATTCT
>CAZHOX010000125.1:3566-8975 GCA_964534345.1 uncultured Anaerolinea sp. | reverse complement strand
CCGCCGAATTAAAGAATCTCAACTGGGCCAGTTTCCTGCTTGCCATTGCCATCGTCGGGATCGAATTTGGTTTCCTGCTCACATACCGCGCAGGCTGGAACCTCGGCATTGCCGCAGTTCTGGTCAATGTTGTAGCGTCGTTGATTTTGCTCCCAGTAGCGATCATCTTTTTCAAAGATAAGATTTCCTGGGTAAACATCGTTGGTATATTTGTCTGTCTGGCCGGTTTGGTCATGTTAAATTGGAAGAGATAATTCGGAGTTCAAAATAATGCTTTCTCGTCTCAAATCTGCCGTCCGCATCCTTGTCAAAGGCGACATAAAAAAGAATAAACGCAACCCCATCCCTGCCATCACTCCTGAAGAAGTGGCAGAGATCAAGCAATTTTTCCCGCGCGAGAAGTTCTTCATCTTCGGCCATGCCCGCTCTGGGACAACACTTCTTTTGCGCCTTGTGCGCCTGCATCCTGAAGTGCATGGGAATTATCAGGCACACTTTTTCACACGCCAGCCTTTGCTCAAGTCATTGGTCAACACAACCGAAGCGGAAGAATGGCTGACCCGCAAATCCAACCGCTGGAATCAGGGGCGTGACCTTTCGCCGCTTGTCCTTCGCTCTGCCGCAGATTTCATCATGGAGCGTGACGCCGCCCGCGAAGGAAAGATGATCGTTGGTGATAAAAGCCCCTCTTCTACTATTCATGGGCAGGCAGTGCGCGATATGCATTCTGTCTATCCCGATGGCAAACTTGTTTACATCGTCCGTGATGGACGTGATGTATTGGTCTCGGAACGCTTTCGCAACTTTGTAGAAGAATCAAAATTCTTAAGCGCAGAAGACAAACGCATCATCGCCGATCTGCAAAAAGATCAATCCGCCTTCACGAATGGCACACGCTCGATCTTCACTGAAACTTTCATCCGCCGCGTGGCAAGCGGCTGGGTAAAAAATTTGCAGGAAACTGAAGACGAAGGCCGCAGGCTATTTGGCGATCATTACTTTGGAATGCGCTACGAAGACCTGCTTTCCATCTCTTTTGATGAGATGAGCAAGTTGTGGAAGTTTCTCGGTGTGAAAGCAGTTGACCCGTCTTTGGGGGAGAAGATAAAAGCCGAGATGTCGTCAAACCCCGATGAGGAGTGGCAGGCCAAACGTAATGAAGGAATCGCTTCCTTCCTTCCAAAAGGACAGGCTGGGAATTGGAGTCGTCTCTTCACGGAAAAAGATAAATCCATCTTCAAAGAAGTCGCAGGCGAAATGCTAGTTAAATGGGCATACGAAAAAGACCTGAATTGGTAAATGCATTAATTTTTCGCAAAAACAAAAAGGTTATAATGCAGCCGCTCAGTCGTAAATTCCAAAGAACATAGTTGTGTTTTTTATAAAGATGTAGGTAGAGGTAATTGTGAAAGTTGCAAGTCGTTTTCCTTCACTAAAACAGTTGGCACCGGTGTACGCTGTGATTGTGGTGGCAATTTATGGGTTTTCCATCTTAAGATTTTTCTGGCGGGTACCCAGCCTGATCAATTATTCAACGGTTGGGCAGGTTGGGGTGATCTTCTCTTACATGGTGGTTGTGAACCTCGTTGAAAGCCTGATGATCATCTGCGCTCCGATCCTGTTGAGTGTGCTCCTCCCTGGGAAATGGTTTTTTGAACAGTTTGTCGCAAAAGGCGTTTTGCTAGTGTCTCTTACACTTGGATATTTTGGATATATCTCCAGCCACATCAACACAGAAGAGGATTTCCCCTATCCATTGTTTAAATGGGCGCCGCTTGTATTTGTGGTGATTCTCGTGCTGGTTTTTCTTCTGGCTCGCATAAAGTTTTTAACAAAAATTTTGGAGTGGGTTGCAGAGCAGCTTGAGGTGTTTCTTCTGCTTTCCCTGCCGATCAGTGCGATTGCTCTGGTTGTAGTGCTCATTAGAAATATTTTTTAATGAATGCGTGAAAAGGTTGAACTATGTCTAAAATAAGCCGTCGTAATTTTTTGAAAATGGTTGGGGGCGCTGCTCCAGCCATTTTTTTTCCGCAGGTTGCTTCGTTTACAGAAAAAGCCTTGAGGCAGCCCGCCGCATCCAAGCCGAATGTAATTATTCTGTTGTTCGATGCGATGAGTGCTCGTAATCTCTCGGTCTATGGATACCCTCGCCCTACTACACCCAACTTGGAACGATTTGCAGAACGTGCAAATGTTTATCATTCTCACACAGCGGGGGGAAATTTCACCATTCCTGCAACCTCTTCTTTGTTGACAGGTACGTATCCCTGGACGCATCGGGCTATCAACCACCGCGGCATGGTTCATCAGAATATGGTGGATAAAAATGTATTTCGCGCCGTTGGAACAGATTATCAACGTTTGGCTTTTCCGCAAAATGTTTGGGCAGATCTTATCGTCTCGCAATTTGCCAATGATATCGACACCCTTTTGCCTTCAGGTCTGTATGGTTCAGTGGATTACCTGAAGGGCGAGCTGCTTCAAAACGATAAGAATATGGCAATTCGGTCGCTGGATGATTTTGTGTTTAAAGAACATGAGCTTGCTTCTCTCTTCCTTGCTCCGCTTTTGAGCGCAATGTATTTCAGGGATGCGGCCCGCCTTTCCAAAGAAGGCTACCCAAGAGGCGTGCCAAACAACGAAAATTACCCGCTGTATTTCAAGCTGGAAGATCTGTTTGATGGGTTGGCTACACTTGTGCCGGGCTTAGAGTCAACATTTGCGTACATTCATTTATATCCACCACATGCCCCATACCGTGCGGCCAGTAAGTTTGACCGCCGATTCATTGATAATTTCCACCCACTAAGAAAAGAGGTTCATCGGCTTTCCAGCCATTCTTCCAATTCCCGCCTTGAATCGGCCCGCAGGTTTTATGATGAATATGTCGCATCCATCGATTGGGAGATCGGCAACCTGTTCGATACATTTGAAAAAGAAGGCGTGTTTGAAAATAGCTATGTGATTGTGACGGCTGACCACGGAGAGATGTTTGAACGTGGTGAGGTCGCTCATACGACCCCGTTGCTGTATGCCCCTGTGACGAATATTCCACTGCTGATTTCTTCTCCCGGACAAAACACCCGCCGCGATTTCCATGTTCCCACCAACGCTGTGGATGTTTTACCAACTGTCGCCCATCTGACGGGGAATCCCATTCCTGATTGGACTGAAGGAGTGTTATTGCCAGGCCTCGGTGGTGTTGAAGATTTTGAGCGCAGCGCATTTTCTGTAGAGGCAAAAAAGGTTTCATCGTTCGGCCCTCTCAGTATTGCAACTGTTTCCATGTATAAAGGTACGCATAAGCTTATTTACTATACCGGGTATGAGGCAAAGGACTCATTTGAGTTGTATGACCTCGAAACTGATTCTGAAGAATTGGACGATCTGTACCCCGCCCAGCCTGCAATTGCAAAAAGCCTGAAAGAGGAATTGCTCGATAAGTTTTCAGATGTCAATAAGCCGTATATGAAAAAATAATAGACCCATTGCTGGCAGTAATTTAACAGGTAGGGGAGAAGTGGGCCTTTTATAAAAATCAGAAGGCCTTGGGGCAAAATGACTTGTAAAACTGCACTGGTATAATAAAATTTGTAAGTTGATCAATAAGAATAGAAGGTAATTATTTTGAACTTTGCACAAAAAATCCCCAAATTAGCACAAATTGCCCCAGTCTATGCAGTAGCCGTCGCGATGATCTATCCGTGGTCTATCTCCCGCTTTTTTTGGAGACTTCCCAGTTGGTTGTATTATTCGTCTGCAGGAGAGATCGCAGTCATATTTGCATATATGATGGTGGTCAATTTAATTGAAAGCGCTCTGGTCCTTCTTGCTCCAATTCTTTTGAGCGTTATTTTGCCCAAAAAATGGTTTTTTGATAGATTCATAACAAAAGGTGCGTTGTTGCTATCTTTTGGCCTGGGCTATGTAATGTATTTTGACAATCATCTTAATTATCAATCGCCTTTTCCTTTGGCTTTGGTGTACCAAACGCCCCTCATCCTTGCGGCGCTCTTTGTTCTGGCATTCCTTGTCGATTGGATCGGCATTCTCGATAAGATCTTGATCGATCTTTCAGATCGTCTGATTGTATTTCTCTATATTTCGATTCCGGTCAGTTTGATTTCGTTTTTGGTCGTTCTGGTTCGAAATATCTTTTAACGATTTATAAGCTATGAAGGAAATATCATGAGCAAAATTAGCCGCCGCAGTTTTTTAAAGTTGGTTGGAGCGGCTGCTCCAACTATTCTTTTCCCCGCCGCCACAACATGGGCCGAGAAAAATTTACAGGGGGATTCTTCAAAACCGAACGTCATCATCCTTTTGTTTGATGCCATGAGCGCCAGAGACCTTTCTCTCTACGGTTATCCTCGCCCCACCTCACCCAACCTCGAGAGATTTGCTGAACACGCCACGGTATATCACTCCCATAACTCTGGCGGAAATTACACCATTCCCGGAACAGCCTCCTTGTTAACAGGTGCATATCCGTGGACAAGCAGAGCGCTTAACTACAGCAGCGGCGTGAAAAGCGGCATGATCGAGAATAATATCTTCCGCGCATTTGGAGAAGAATATCATCGGGTGGCTTTTCCACAAAGCATGATGGCAAACTTTGTGGTCTCACAATTTCAGAATGATATAAACTCCTATTTGCCGGCAGATACTTTTGGAAAACTTAATTTCTTGCTGAGCAATTATTTCCCCAAAGACAGGAACATGGCCCTGCGTGCTCTGGATGACTTTTTGTTCCAAATGCAAGCCAAGCCTGCTTCCATGGTTTTAGGTCCTGCAAATTGGTCGCTTTATTATCGGAATAGCGCCCGTCTATCCACAAAAGGATACCCAATGGGGCTGCCGCACAATTCCACATATCCGCTCTACTTCAGTCTGGAAGATCTGTTTGGCGGCATCACTTCATTGATACCTGAGCTGCCTCAGCCATTTTTCACGTACTTGCATCTTTACCCGCCTCATGCCCCGTATCGTGCCAGCGAGAGATTTGACAGCAAGTTTATTGACGGCTATTGGCCGGAAGCCAAACCAGTTCACCGATTCTCCGATAGATTTTCTGAAACAAAAATTACAACGACCCGCCGCAGATATGACGAATACATTGCCTCGCTGGATTGGGAATTTGGCAGGCTCATAGATGCCTGGGAAGCGGAAGGCATATTTGAAAACAGTTACGTCATTATCACATCGGATCATGGTGAACTTTTTGAACGTGGTGAAGCCCGCCATACCACGCCGCTTTTATATGATCCGGTGGTTCATATTCCTTTGTTGATCTCTGCCCCCGGCCAGAAAACACGCAATGATATCTATTCTCCCACCAACGCAGTGGATGTCCTTCCCACCCTCATGAAATTGACGGGCAAGCCGATCCCATCCCAAACCGAGGGACAA
>CAZHOX010000125.1:0-3466 GCA_964534345.1 uncultured Anaerolinea sp. | reverse complement strand
GCTGGTCTTGGCTCCGTTGGACGCCGTCATATGCGCAACCTGCTCGCCCTCGGCGAAAAGGATATTGTCCTGCTGCGCACACGCAAGGCAACTCTGCCTGATGATGAATTGGCGGGCTATCCCGTTGAAACGGATCTGCATGAAGCGCTGAAGAAACACAAGCCAGATGCTGTCATCGTTGCAAACCCAACTTCATTGCATCTGGAAACAGCCGTCCCTGCGGCTGAGGCGGGGTGTCACATCTTGCTAGAAAAACCCATCTCTGGTTCCACCGAAGGATTGAGCGAACTTGAGTCAGCCGTTCAAAAAAGCGGCTCGAAAGTTTTGGTTGCTTTTCAATTTCGTTTTCACCCTGGCTTGATGCGCGCCAAGCAATTAATTTCAAATGGCGAGATCGGACGCATCATTTCCGCGCATGTGCATTTTGGGGAATATCTTCCCGCCTGGCATCCGTGGGAGGATTACCGACAGGGCTACGCCGCACGCTCCGACCTGGGCGGGGGCGTGGTACTGACGCAGTGTCATTCGCTGGATTATTTGCCGTGGCTGGTGGGCAAGGTGAAATCGGTGTGGGGCTTCACAGGAAAGATCAGCGACCTCGAAGTGGATGTGGAAGATACCGCCGAGATCGGGCTGCGTTTTGAAAGCGGCGCATTAGCCAACCTGCATTTGGATTTCAACCAGCAGCCGCCCGCGCATCGCTTTGAGATTATCGGAACAAAAGGCACCATCAAGTGGGATTTGTCTGACGGCGCGACCCGCATCTACCGCGCTTCTGCTGAATCACTTGCCATTTCAACAGGCAGGGATATCAAGGCGGGCGGTGAATGGGAATCGTATCCGCTGCCGGACGGCTGGGAGCGCAATGTCATGTTCCTCGACCAGATGAGGCATTTTGTGGCTGTGGTCAACGGGAAAGCAGAATCGACCTGCGTGCTGGAGGATGGTGTGCGGGTTCAGCGATTGGTGGAAGCGATCCACAAGTCCAATGCCACTGGCAGTGTTATTGATCTGAAAAACTAATTCAAAAATTATCGATACATATACATGCAAAAAATAAAGTCATTTCTTCACACTGAAACATTTTTTGAATGTATTTTGATCACATTCATCTCCGCCGTTGTTTATCTGGTGTTTGTGCCGAGATTCGGCTATTTCAATGATGATTGGTATTTGATGTATGCGGCAGGGGCGAAGGGGACATCTGTATTTTGGGATATCTTCGCCATTGACCGTCCGTTGCGTGCGCTGGTGATGATACCGGCGTACACTCTTTTTGGTCCGAACCCGCTTTATTACAATTTGAGCGCCTTCCTGTTTCGGCTGCTTTCCGGCTTTTCCTTCTTGTGGATCTTGCGAATGCTCTGGCCGGAAAAAAAGCAGCTTACGCTTTGGATGGCGCTTTTGTTTTTGCTGTATCCGGGGTTTTTATCTCAGCCGAATGCCATTGATTATCTCTGTCACCAGACGGGGTTGGCTGCGGGCATGCTTTCCATCGGGTTGACGATTCTGGCAATTCAGTCAAATTCGTGGACCCGTAAAATATGGTTGTATGGCGTTTCGATCCTGCTGGGTTGGTTTTGTCTCGGTCAAATTGAATGGTATATCGGTTTGGAGTTTTTCCGGTTCGCCTGCATCTTGCTTCTTGCGTTTCGTTTGAATGAAACATTGTGGGGGAAGGTTATTACATTTCTTCGGTTTTCGCTTCCTGCTTTTTTAATTCCGGGTGTGTTCTTAACGTGGCGGCTTTTCTTCTTTGAAAGCGAACGCGGCGCAACCGATGTGGATATGCAATTGGGTGATGTGCGCGGAGAGCCGATAAAGTTCGCGCTCAATTTCCTTTCAGCACTTGTGAATGATTTTCTGGATGTACTCGTCAATGCCTGGTGGCTGCCGCTTCGCCGTTTGAGCGAAGGGTTTACCGCTCAGGCGTGGATGGCAGGATTGGCAATTGCCTTGCTGGTGCTGCTTTCGTTGTGGATATTTTCCAGAGTGGCACCAAAGCATGGGGATGTTGAATCAGGCCAGAGGGTAGGTTGGAGGCGCGAAGTCATTTTGATCGGCCTTGGGGCGATCATCTTTGGGTTGTTCCCCGTTATCCTCGTTGGCCGCTCTGTCGATTTCAAAAATTATTCAAGATATACGTTGATCGCATCTGTTGGTGCGGCGTTGTTGTGGCCGCTTGCCTTAAGTTTTATTTCCAATTTGCGGCTGCGTAATTTTCTTTTTGGAGTTTTAATCGTCTCTGCCGTGCTGACCCATTATTCCAATGGGCTTGTAAAAGCTCGTGAAACGGAAGAAACGCGCAATTTTTGGTGGCAGGTGAGCTGGCGCATTCCGCAGATCACTCCGAGCGCCACGTTGGTCACTCATTATGCGGTAGCTGCCGAAGAGGATTATTTCACATGGGGTCCGGCCAACCTGCTTTATTACCCCGAATCGAATCACGAAAAATATGTTCAGCCGGCGCTGCCTGCTCTGGTTTTGAATGAAGGTACGGTCGCCAGCGTTTTTGCGCGCGAGCCTCAAGATTATTCCAACCGCCGCAGCATTCGCACCTACCCAAACTCGCGTAACATTCTGGTTCTCAGCCAGCCAACTCCATTTTCCTGCGTGCAGGTGATGGATATGCGTCAGGTGGAATTATCTTCCAAAGAAGACTCGCGCGTGGTGGATATTGCGCCGTTCTCCGAGGCTGACCAAATTTCGTTGAATGAAGACTTTCACATTCCGCCCGCCATTCCGTTCGGCTCTGAACCGCCCGTTGACTGGTGCTATTACTATGAAAAAGCATCCTACGCCCGTCAGATGGGGGATTGGGATGAGGTCCTTCGTTTGGGAGAGGAAGCCATCTCTCGTGGATTTTTCGCAAAAGACCAGATCGAGTGGATGCCTTTCCTGCAGGCCTATGCCTACGCCGGTAATGCTGTCCGCTTGAAAGAGATCGCCTCATTCATGGCCTCAGACCTGCCAGCGTTTCAGCAGGCTTGTCACACCCTGACAAATTCACCGCTTGACCCTGCCGTTGCTGAAGAAGCCACCCAGCTTTTTTGCACAAAGTAAGTGAGGAAGCCGCAGCAAAATTCCAAAATTCACCGACTGAATTTTGGAGTATAATTGCGGCCTATGCAAATTTGCAGGGATGCCGTAATGCAATCCAAATTTCGTAATTCCCCTGCTTTATAAAAAAAATGGAGTGAAAAATGGCAAAAGCTAAACTGATTTCGCCGTATGGCGGCAAGCTGGTCAACCTTGTTGTGGAAGGCAAAGAGCGCGAAGATCTTCTTGCACGCGCCGGAAAACTTCCGTCGATCAAGATCACCATGCGTAACTTATGTGACCTGGAATTGATCGCCACCGGTGGTTTTTCCCCGCTGACGACATTCATGGGCAAGGCAGATTACGAACGTGTTTTGAAGGAAATGCGCCTTGCAGACGGAACCCTCTTCCCGCTTCCCATCACCCT
>CAZHOX010000124.1:6597-9082 GCA_964534345.1 uncultured Anaerolinea sp. | reverse complement strand
ATTGGCTCAGAAGGCGCTTGCATGTCGCACTGCTGCAGAGGTTCGTGTTTTATGAAAATTGCAACCATCACTCTCAACCCCGCCATAGACCAGACCGTCTCTGTGGATAACTTCCAGGTGGGGACGGTAAACCGCAGCCGTGCCATGCGTTTTGACGCGGGCGGCAAGGGGGTCAATGTGGCTTCCTTTCTTTCGGATTATGGATTGGGTGTGATGGTGACGGGTTTCCTTGGCGAAGAAAATGCGGATGTGTTCGAGCGTCATTTTCAACGCAAGGGAGTTGAAGACCGTTTCATTCGTGTGCCGGGTGAGACGCGCATCAATATCAAAATTATGGATGAAGCGGGGCAGACCACAACCGATGTGAACACACCGGGGCAAATTCCAGGGGAGTATGCTGTCTCTCGTTTTTACGAGCAGGTTGAGGCGATGGCAGAGGCGTGCGAGTGTTTTGTCCTCTCTGGAAATTTGCAGGCGGGACTTCCATCCACGTTTTATGCAGAGCTGATCCGCTTTTTGAAGTCAAAAAATCGCAGGGTGATTTTGGATACAAGCGGAGATGCGCTGGCTGAAGCTGTGAAGGCGGGGCCGAACATCATCAAGCCGAATATTCATGAGTTAGGCGCGCTGGTTAACAAAGAACTTGTTGAGATCAAGGATGTTTATGCTTCTGCTGTTTCGTTGATTAACGAAGAGACAACCATTGTTGTGGTTTCGATGGGCGGCGATGGAGCGCTTTTTGTGGAGAAGGATAGAGCTTTCATTGTGCGCCCGCCTGCGGTGATGGTGAAGTCTACAGTGGGGGCGGGAGATGCGATGGTAGCTGGCTTGGTGGCAGGATTAAGTAAAAAGATGCCTCTGAAAGATTGTGCGCGGCTGGCAACGGCTTTTTCCCTGAGCGCCATTACCCGCCTGGGACGTGACTTGCCAAAACCCAGCGTGATCGAAGATTTTCAAAAGCAGGTTGAGATTACCCCATTTGTGATCGAACAGCCGCAAGGCTGAGTTCTTATTTGTTCTTTGAAAGGAGAAAGAAATGGTAAAGATCGTTGCAATCACATCATGCCCGACAGGTATTGCCCATACCTATATGGCCGCTGAGGGACTGGAGCGCGGCGCGAAGAAATTGGGGCACACCATCAAGGTGGAGACTCAGGGTTCGATCGGTGTTGAAAACCGTTTGACCGATAGTGAGATCGCAGAAGCGGATCTTGTGGTCATCGCTGCCGATGTAAAAGTGGATTTGAGCCGCTTTGCTGGAAAGAAGATCTATGAGACAGCCAGCAACCCGGCAATCAAAGACGGAGCCGGTGTGATCACCGCTGCTCTGAATTCATAAATTATTCAAGGAGAGAATAATGTCTACAGCAAGTAAACCAAGCAATTCGTTCTCAGGTGCTTACAAGCACCTCATGACGGGCGTGTCTTACATGATCCCGTTCGTTGTGGCCGGCGGTTTGTTGATCGCCATCGGTTTCGCCGCTCGTGGTATCTACGCCTACGATGCCACCCTCGCCATGGACGGTTCGACCATTGAGGCTACTGCCTGGACGACCTTCTGGGCCAATATCTTTGCGATTGGCGCCAAGGGCGGTTTCGGTTTGATGGTTGCCATCTTGTCTGGTTACATTGCCTACTCGATCGCTGACCGCCCCGGCCTTGCCCCCGGTATGATCGGCGGTATTCTCGCTGGCGTGACTGGCTCCGGCTTCCTCGGCGGTATCATCGCTGGTTTCGTGGCTGGTTATTTCACCCAGTGGCTCAATGGCGTGGTCAAACTTCCTCGCAACTTGGCTGGTTTGAAACCCGTTCTCATTCTGCCCCTCATTAGTTCATTGGTCGTTGGCTTGCTCATGTTCTATGTGGTGGGTGTACCCGTCAAAGCCGCATTGGATGCCTTGACTGCCTGGTTGACCGGTATGCAAGCCGGAAGCGCTGCCATTCTTGGCCTCATCCTCGGTGCTATGATGGCGTTCGATATGGGCGGCCCAGTCAATAAAGCTGCGTACACATTCGGTGTTGGTTTGCTCAGCACACAGGTGACTGCTCCGATGGCCGCTGTGATGGCCGCTGGAATGACCCCTCCGCTGGGTATTGCCCTCGCTGCCTATCTCTTCAAGAATCGCTTCACTGAAGATGAGCGCGAATCGGCCAGCGCGACCGCCATCCTTGGCATTTCCTTCATCACCGAAGGCGCGATCCCCTACGCCGCCCGCGATCCGTTTGCAGTGATCCCCTCCATCATGGTTGGTTCTGCGGTTGCTGGCGCTCTTTCCATGGCGTTTGGCTGCCAGTTGCATGTTCCCCATGGCGGCATCTTCGTTCTGCCCATCCCGAACGCTGTTGACAACCTGCTCATGTACGTGGTTGCCTTGCTTGTCGGTACAGCCGTAACAACAGGCATGCTCTTCCTCTTGAAGAAACCCGTCCCTGCTGACGCTGAATAATTCAAAAGCTGATCTATAAAAAGAGGGCTGTCTATTTT
>CAZHOX010000124.1:2728-6497 GCA_964534345.1 uncultured Anaerolinea sp. | reverse complement strand
GTAAAACAGATTTCCCCATCCCTCCCCATGATAAAATTGAATAATGCAACCATCTCTGGAAAAACTTCGTAAATTTTTTCGCCTCGAACACGAGAATAAATATCAAAATACCGCCATCATCGGCGGACTTGCCAAAATGCTGGATTACTGGGAAGGGGAAGCACGGGCAGACGGAATCTCTGAGGAAGTGATTCAAGCCGTCATAGCACGTTTACGCTCCTACGAAAAGATCAGCCCCGATGGACGGGCTGAATCGCTCAAAGGATTATGGAAACGCATCAGTGATACCTATCCCGAAGCGGGGCAAAAACAAAAGCAGGCTCAACCGTCTCAACCGACACAACCTCGTCCGCAGCAGCAGCCTCGCCCACAACAACAGCAACGCCAGCAGACCCCGCCGCCTTCGCAAGAAGCAAAGCCTGAAGGCCAGCAATCTGTTCCGCAGCAGCAACAATCTCAACCGCAACAGCAGCAGCGTCAGCAAGCACCGCGCCAAAATCCGCCGCCGCGTTCTGAAGCCGTGGTGGGGGCAAAGCACAGCCAAACGCCTGCCGCATTAAGCGCCGCGTTGACCGTGCTGCAAGGCGTGGGTCCGCGCAATGCTGAGTCACTGGAAAAGCTGGGCCTGCAAACACTCGGCGATATGTTGTATTACTTCCCGCGCCGTTATGAAGATTACAGCCAGCTCAAACCCATTCAATCGCTGATGTATAACGATGTGGTCACTGTGCTTGGAACGGTGCAAAGTGTGCATTCACGTCCCATTCGCGGCGGCAAATCTTCTGTGATCGAAGTCATCATTGGTGATGGCACAGGCTCCTTGCGCATTTCATATTTCAATCAGCCGTGGTTATCGAACCGCTTCAAACAGGGAGAGGCCATCTCCGTCTCTGGCAAGATCGATCAATACCTGGGCCGCCTTGTGATGAACAGCCCCGATTGGGAACCCGTGGAAGTGGAGAACCTGCACACCAACCGCATCGTTCCCATCTATTCGCTTACCGAGCGCATCACTCAAAAGTGGCTGCGCAATCAAATGAACAACGTCGTCACCTATTGGGCGCCCGCCGTTGTGGATGCGCTGCCTGAAACTATTCGCCGCGCCGCTCAACTCGTTTCTCTCGGCGAAGCGCTCACTCAAGTTCACTTTCCTGATTCGCAGGCACGCCTCAAACTTGCGCGTGAGCGTTTGGGATTTGACGAAATCTTCTACCTGCAAATGGGAGTGTTGCGCCAAAAACGGGACTGGAAATCGGTGGACGGCCGCCGCTTCTCTATCTCAGACGAGTGGCTGGTTGCCCGTCTAGGAGCATTACCCTTCACTCTGACATCTGCCCAGCAATCCTCGCTCGATGACATTCGCAAAGACCTGGACTCTGGCAAACCCATGAACAGACTCGTGCAAGGCGATGTCGGTTCAGGGAAGACCGTTGTAGCGGCTTTAGCTGCTGCCATTGTTGTTGATGGGGGAGCGCAGGCGGCCATCATGGCGCCGACATCCATTTTGGCGGAGCAGCACTATCGCAACTTCGTCAACCTGTTGGCGTGGGATGGCGGCACAATGCAGCAGAGTGAGATCCGCTTGTTGGTGGGCAACACAACTGAAAGTGAGAAAGAGGCGATCCGTCAGGGTCTGCAAGATGGTTCGATCAAAATCGTCATTGGCACGCACGCGGTCATTGAGCCGGATGTCCTCTTCAAAGATCTGCAATTTGTAGTGATCGATGAGCAGCACCGCTTTGGTGTGGAGCAGCGTGCCGAGCTTCGCAGCAAAGGTACGAACCCGCATTTGCTGGTGATGACGGCTACTCCCATCCCGCGCTCGCTGGCGTTGACGGTGTTTGGTGATCTCGATATTTCTGTGATCGATGTGATGCCAGAGGGACGACAACCTGTGACCACTTTTGTGCTGCGCCCACAGGAACGCGAACGCGCATACACGTTGATTCGTGGACAAGTAAAAAATGGGAATCAGGCGTTCATTGTCTATCCGCTCATTGAAGAAAGCGACAAGATGGATGTACGCGCCGCAGTGGATGATTTTGAAACGCTTTCAAAACAGGTGTACCCTGACTTGAAACTTGGTTTGCTGCACGGGCGCATGAAGCCGAGCGAAAAAGACGAAGTGATGTTGAAGTTCCGCGATAAAGAGTTTGATATCCTCGTTTCGACCACGGTCATCGAAGTAGGTGTGGATGTGCCGAACTCCACCGTGATGTTGATCGAAGGCGCGGATCGTTTTGGTCTCGCGCAGCTCCATCAATTACGCGGACGTGTGGGGCGCGGCTCGGTTCAATCCACCTGTTTGCTGATTCCCACCCGCGAAGATGCCACCGAAAATGAACGCCTGCAAGCGATGGCGATCACCAACAGCGGCTTTGAACTCGCCGACCTCGACTTGAAACTGCGCGGCCCCGGAGAATTTTTGGGAACGCGTCAGGCGGGGTATGCCACCACCTTGAAGATGGCGAGCATCACCGATGTCAAATTAATTGAAAAAGCCCGCGAACAGGCGCAAGCCTTGTTCGAGCGCGACCCTGAATTAAACCAACCCGAACATGCCTTGCTTGCCGAAGCCTTTGAAAGATTCTGGACAGGCAAAGGGGATGTGAGTTAGTTTTATAGTCATTTAGTTGGGTAGTCCGTTCGCCAACCGTCCGACTAAAGATTATTTGACTACAGACTACTAGACTAAGGACTATAAGACTACTATGGTTAGAGCATTATTCCCTGGAACATTCGACCCCATTCATTACGGCCACATGGATATTGCCACCCGTGCATCCAAGTTGTTTGATGAAGTTGTGATGGCTGTGTACGACAAGCCTTTGAAGTCGTTGATGTTTTCCCCTGAAGAACGCATTTCGCTGGTGAATGAAGCCTTCAAAGGCAATCCCAAAATCAAAGTAACAGGCTACAGCGGTTTGACCATTCAATTCGCGCAACAGATCGATGCGCAGGTGATCGTGCGCGGTTTGCGCGTATTCTCCGACTTTGAGTTTGAGTTCCGCATGGCGCTGGCGAATCAACGCCTTGCTAAAGATGCGGTTGAAACCATTGCTCTCATCACTGCTGAACAGCATACGTTCCTTTCATCATCCACCGTGCGTGAGATCGTCACGCTCGGCGGCGATGTCTCCAGCATGGTTCCACCCTTCGTGGAGAAGGCCCTCAAGGAAAAAGTAATTAACATGGGAGAGCAATCTCTACCAAATGCATTGCGCGATTAAATTGTGCTAGAATTGCTTTATCTACGGAGCAAAAACTATGGACATTCTGCAACTCATTGACCGATTGGAAGAACTCTTCAACGATGCGAAGGCTGTGCCTTTCACTCACAACGTCATCGTGGATGAAGATAAAATGCTGGAACTGATCGACCAGATGCGAATTGCCATTCCCGAAGAAGTAAAAAAAGCACAGCAGGTCGTTGCCCAGCGAGACCGTGTGATGGCACAGGCGCAGGAAGAAGCCAACCGCACTTTGCAGATCGCACGTGACAAAGCCGATCAATATGTTCAAAAAGATATGATCGTACAGGAAGCCCAACGCCGCGCCGAGCAGATCGTCAGCCAGGCTCGCGGTGAGGCTGAAGCCACCCGCGTGGATGCTGATAATTATGTGATCGATACGCTCATGCAATTGCAAGATCAGATCGCCAAGTTGAGCAACCAAGTCAGCAACGGGGTTCGCATGGTGCAGGAAGAGCAAATGCGAAAAGCAGGCAACACTGTTGCGGATCAAGCAGAATAATAAAACAGACATCCCC
>CAZHOX010000124.1:0-2628 GCA_964534345.1 uncultured Anaerolinea sp. | reverse complement strand
TTGACGGGGATGTTTTCTTTTAAATCTTCAACAAAAAGATTTGCAAGTTGATCTCAGGCGCTTCTTTCTTGAACTGTTAGCCTGCCAGCCCAGCCCCAAACATTCGCCCCGCTGATAAATAACCCCGCTCCCAAAAGCAACAGCCCAATCCCGATCACCGTCATAGATGTGTTGAACGCATCCGCGTAATTGACGCCGCCCCACGTGTGGGTAGAGCCCATTGTGTATTGAATGGTGAGGGTCATCAGCCCCAGCATGATGGCAGATGCGCCGCCCGCAGGAAGATTGTTTTTCGTATTGCCTTTGCCGAAATCTACGCCCTGCCAGATGAAAGGAATGCGCAGGATGAGGAAGACCGCCAGCGTGAAGACCGTGGTGTACACCACCGCATCCACAGGCATGGATTTTCCGCGCAGCATTTGCGACATGTAAATGTGGAATCCGCCGATGAGCACGCCAGCGATCAATGCCTGCAAGCTCATCACATACGAATCTGATGTGCCTTTCACAAGTTTGATAGCCGCCCAGATTCCCCAAAGTCCGATGGCAATGCCTGAAATGACAAAGAGAATGTACAGCCATTGGAAGGGTGCCAGAGCTGTCATGGATTCGTATTTGGTGGGGAAGAGTGCCGCACAGGTGGTTCCGATACCGCCAAGCAAGGTGAACCCGCCCGTGAGTCCCATCAGCAGGATGCCGATGAAACGAAGGAATTTTGCGAAGAAGCTGTTTGTGGACATGTGAGACTCCTTTTCAAAAAATAAACCCTAAAGGTTTTGAAACCTTTAGGGTTGGTGTGTTATCCGTATTTGAAACCTGCTACAAAAAGTGCTGTCGTTAGCAGCAGTAGTATCGGGAACAATCTCATGATCGTATCCCTCGATAAGATCGGCTTGCCTGTTTTCAGGAAGGAGAGCAACAAGCCGCCAACGCCGATCAACGCACCGCCAACACCAACGAGGGAGAATAACGGTTTCATCTGTCCCTGAAAGGCGAGGACGATGGGGAGCAGGAAGATGGTCATGCCTGCAATGCCGTGAGTGACGGCAATGGTGATGACAGGCAACTTGTTTTGCATGGGGATCGAGCGGGTTACTGTCACAGCGAGGAAACTGATGATGGCGAAGATCAGGTACACGGTCCGAAGTGAGGCGAGATGCTGCCAGACGAGGCCGAGGGACAACGTCAATGGGATGATCGTCGAGATGATGACGACAATGGGCGCTTCCAGCACATCAAAGCCGAGGATCATGAGCAACAATCCCGCCACCAAAATCACACCGAAAGCGATGGTGTAGGCGATGATGGAAACGCTGTCCATCTTGTCGATGCCAATGGCGATTTGGTAGCCAGCGCAAAGGCCGGTGAGGAGCAGCAGGGTGCGGTCGAGGGATGAGATTTTCATTTGGACGGTGGACAGTGGACAGTGGACGGTGCTGACCAATCAATGGTCTGTTGTCCACGGTCTACTGTCAATTATGGGATTATCAGAATCATCGCAAACGTCATGTACATGGATGCGTATTTGAAGAGGGAGAAGTTGACGCGGTCTGACGGGCGGAAGACGGTGGTGACGGCGAGGAAGAATAGACCCGCGCTCAACACGATGATGACGCGCAGCACGCCCGCGGTGACGCCGATCCAAACCGATGCCCAGCCCATTGTGAGTGCAGCGATAACGCTGGAGAATGCAATCGCAAAGCGGGTGACTGCCTCACCATAGGTGGATGGAAAAGTTGGCACGCCTGCGGCTTGATAATCGTCAAAGAACTTGAGGCTGAAAGTGAGTGTGTGGGTGGGAATCCAGAACAAGACAGCAGAGGCGAGCAGAATGCCGATGATGTCAATTTGACCCACAGCGAGAACACGCCCCGCGAGAATGGGCATGGCGCCAGAGATGCCGCCCCAAACAATGCTCCAGCAGGTGCGGCGTTTGAGCCACATGCTGTACACCACTACATCAAAGAAGAGACCCGCAAAAACCACCACGCCGTACAACCAATTGACCAGCAGCGCCCAGCCAATGCCGATCACCGAAACGATGATGCCAAGCTTGAAGACTTCTTCGCGTGTCACCGAGCCGGCAGAAGTGGGGCGCTTATGTGTGCGCTTCATCTTCGCGTCGATATCCTGATCCCACCACATGTTGAGAATGGTGGAACCTGCAATAGCCAGAAATAGGCTGGGGAACATTTGCAGGAAGTTGCTCCAATTTATTCCCGTATGGGCGCTCAAGTATCCTGCTACGCCGGTGAGCAAAAGCAGGCTGGTCTGTGAGGATTTGATAAGAGGCAGGTATAAAGAGATTTTCGATTTTTGATTGACGATTGATGATTGGGCTTGCATGGCGGACTCCTGAAAAGCATAAACAGGTGGTTCAAATTTTGAAGCGCAAAGTATACCTGTCTACCTATCTACCTGTCTACCTGTGATTTACCTCACACATCGGAACCCAACCCCAGGGCTTAAATAGGTGGGTGTGGCATTGTTGCGAACCCACACGCGCAAGTCCATATCGTAGGTGTCTTTCGAGCCGCCGCGCATGAAACGATAGTGCATGCCCTCGTACACATCGCCTGTCCATTGCCAGACGTTACCCGCCATGTCGTACAGTCCGTAGGGCGAAGC
>CAZHOX010000123.1:0-9148 GCA_964534345.1 uncultured Anaerolinea sp. | reverse complement strand
CTGTTGGCAGCCGCAGCCATATCACTTCGATGTTTGCCATTGCGTGGATCATCTCGTGTAAGAGGCGGTGCTCTTCTTCTGTGTTGACCTGCATATCGTAATGGTCGTGGCGAACTGCATCCATGTAGCGAATGATCTCTTGCAAGGGGAAGTCCAGTTTGAGAAGAGTGTGACGCACAATTTCGAGTCCACCTTCCAATTCAGGGTGAATGACATCCTGTGCGCCAAGTTCGGCAAGATGTTTGATTCCTTCCTCTGTTGTGGCGCGGGCGATGATGGGCAGGTTAGGAGAAATATCTCGTGCGGCGGCAACGACCAATTCGCTGGCGGCTTCGTCGGGTCCTGCTACAACGAGAGCGCGGGCGTGTTCCAAGCCTGCGTGGGTGAGCACTTCGGAGTTGGAGGCATCTCCATATAAACTTGGAATTTGCCGTTGGTTGATCTCATCGATGCGTTCTGCGTCTGAGTCGATCACAAGATGGGGAATGGACATTTGCCCGAGCAGATTCACAATGTGACGTCCGACTCTTCCGTAGCCGACAATGACAACGTGACCTTCGATCTTTTCTTCCGCTGGAATAGGGATGGGGCGGTGGCGGTCTAACAGCTGCCAGAGTGCTGGTAGTTTTTGCAACCATGTTTCGGCGGGGGAAATGAGGCGGAACATCATCGGGTTGATGGTGATGGATAATAGTGCTCCAGCTAATATCAATGAATATTGGTTTTGGTCTAATAATCCAAGCCCGATGCCTGCCTGACCGAGGATGAATGAGAATTCGCCGATCTGGCTTAATCCTGCGGCAACGACCAATGCGGTGCGCCCCTGCCAGGGGAAGATCGCTCCGAGCAGCAAGGTGATGATGGATTTTCCTATCACGATCAATGCGGTGAGGGCGAGTACGTGCCCGATGTTGTTGAAAAGATAAATGGGATTGACGAGCATGCCGATGGAGACGAAGAATAGAACGGCGAAGGCTTCGCGAAATGGAAATACATCCGCGCCGACTTGGTGACTGAGTGGGGACTCGCTGACGACCACGCCTGCAACGAACGCGCCCAAAGCAAATGAGACGCCGAATAATTCTGCTGCGCCAAGTGCGGTGCCGAGTGTGATCGCTAGAATTGCGAGGATAAATAATTCGCGCGAGCGGGTGTGCGCGATGCGCAGCAATATCCACGGGATGAGGCGTTTGCCCACAAATAGGATGAGTAGGATGAATGCGCTTGCTTTGAGGAGTGTGAAGGCAAGCCCTTGCCAGTCAAATGTGCCTGTTGTGTTTGCCAGTGTTGGCATGAGCACCAAAATTAAAACAGTTGCAAGGTCTTCCAGCACCAGCCAGCCGACGGCGGCTTGTCCATGCGGTGTGTTGAGTAAACCGTTGTCCATTAATCCGCGCAACAGAACGACTGTGCTTGCGATGGAGACGGCTAAACCTAACACGATGCCTGATGAAACTGTCCATCCCCATAGTTGACTTAACCCGAACGCTAGCAGTGTGGTGAAGAGCATTTGTCCCAGTGCGCCCGGGATGGCGACTGCGCGCACTTTCCAAAGATCGCTCAATGAGAAATGTAAGCCAACACCGAACATCAGAAAGATCACGCCCAACTCTGCGAGTTGGCTGATGGTTGCTGTATCTCCGACAAACCCGGGTGTGAATGGGCCAATGGCAATGCCTGCCAGTAAATATCCTACGATGGTTGGCAGTCCAATGCGGCGGGCGATGACTCCGCCGATGAATGCAACTACCAATGCGACCACGATATTAATAAGTAAAGTTACTTCGTGCATGGTTTCTCCTGATTCTATTAGGTCAGCTCTCGGTTCGATAACTTTATATAAAAAAATTTACTTGCAAGGTATGTAAGCAGGGCAACGCCAATTACAGCTGTGTTAAGTTCAGTACAATAGGGGAGATGTCTTCCATACTTGATTTTACACAAGAAAAAAGGCACATCTCGTTATGTGACTATTTTCTAATATTTTGTGGTGAATATCTCCCCATGTATTCCCTATATCATTTGATGTGAAAATATATTATTATTGTTTGTGTCAACCAGTAAATTATAGATGGCTGACCTGATTTTATTTGTAGTAGGAGGTTATGATGTCAAAGAACATTGTGATTCTTGCTGATGGAACCGGTCAGGATGGCGGAAAAGGCCATGACAGTAATGTCTACAAACTGTATCGGATGCTCGAAGACCGCACAGAGAATCAGATCGTTTATTACGACCAGGGGGTTGGAACAGATCGAAGAATAGTCAGTGGAAATGCGTTTGGAGTGGGGTTTACGGAAAATATTAATCAATGCTATCGTTTTATCTTTGAGAACTACAATGCCGGAGATAAGTTGTTTTTGCTTGGCTTTAGCCGTGGGGCCGCAACTGTCAGGAGTCTATCCAGTTTTATTCACTACTTTGGCATACTTCCTAAATCGCGTTCCAGGTTGATCGATGATGCATTCAAACTGTATGAAAATGGGTTTCAGCCTGTTACACAGGACAAAGAAACGTTCCATGAAGAAGATACGCGTAAGTTTATCGAGAAATTAACAGATCGTGGAAGTCAGCTTATCAATGATACATCGTATCAAATTTATAAAGCCTTGCGCAAAGACCTGACGGATAAATCGAATCAATTTACAACAGCACACCCCACCATGTGGGCTGAAGTTGAATTCTTGGGCGTGTGGGATACCGTCCCTGCATTGGGAGTTGTGCCTCTGGCCTGGTTAAGTTTTGTAGTAGATCGCATTCCGTGGTGGAAATTTAGTTTTCACGATTTCGCATTGCACCGCAGTGTAAAGAATGCCTATCAGGCTTTGTCAATTGACGATGACCGCGAATGGTTCTGGCCGACGATTTGGAATCGATATAGCGATGAAGATAGGCAGAAGATTACACAAGTCTGGTTTAGCGGCTCACATACCGATGTAGGCGGCGGCTTTGCCGAGGCAGGACTTTCCGATATCACACTGGTGTGGATGGTGCAAAAAGCTCTACAGCATGGACTGAAGTTATACCTTGGCTCCAGAAAATATTGGAATTTTTGCATCGCTCCAGATGCGACCGATAAGATGCACCCGCCACGAGATGGGGTGGGCAAAGTTTATAAATTGGGATTAAGAGACAATGTGTGGGGTGCAAAAGCGGTGGATACCTTTGGCCCGCCTGTTATTCATGAGAGCGTTCTGGAACGTGCAAAGCAAGATCCAAATTACCGCCCGTGGATATTAAGAAAATATGGCAATTATCCAGACCCCGAAACCTGGCTTCAGGAAAACCAGGAGAAGTATTTGCGTACAAAGTTCGATGCAGAAGTTAATGAGCACTATCAGGAATGGTGTGTCGCAAAATGGCAATCTGGGGAGCAGGATCTGGCTGATATTTCAGAGTGGTTGATCGATCATCCACATTCATATGCGGATTGGTTAAGAAAGCATCCAGAGGAAAAGAAGAAATGGCTGGAGAGACACAAGTTCGTGATCGAAGAGTTTGAAGGCCGGAAATACTTGCTGGAGCGTGATGATGCCATTGCCTCACGCGATTATGACATTACATTGAGTGATTATGATAAAGGCACGATCAATGAAAGGCTTGAACAAGCGTATGTTGACCAGCGCGCCAACCATAACTTATGGCAAAGGGGAATGAACAATGGCCGTATTGAATATGACCGCGATCGCTGGAAAAAACTGGAAACTTCAAAAAAAGAAACCAGCTCATCCAAAGCTGGTTTCAAGAAGGTTTGATTTGGAATTACTTGCTATGCAGGAACTTTGTCCCACTCTCTTTGCGCGTGTTCAAAACCGCGTTTGAGCGCCTCGTAATTTTTGGGCAGCAAGTGCTTGTGCCTTGCAGGCAGGTGACCTTCCAGAGCCTTTTCCACATCCTGCACTTTGACTTCTGGCAGCGCACTGAGCAGCGCGCCAATGGCAACCATATTCATCAATTTCTTGTCACCGATCTCTTCGGCGATCTCGTTGCATGGCACAAAAATGGTGTGGATGTCGCTGCGCCTTGCTGAATGATCCACCATTGACTGATTCACGATCAACGTCCCGCCGCTTGCCAGCATGGGTTCATATTTATCAAAAGAAGGCAGGTTAAGCGCAATTGCCAACGGGGGATTTTTTACCAGCGGAGAGCCAATTTCATGATCTGCAATAACCACGGTGCAGTTGGCTGTACCGCCGCGCATTTCAGGCCCATAGGATGGGATCCAGGTGACATCTTTGCCAGTGTCCATGGCTGCATATGCCAGCACTTGCCCGCCGAACAAAACGCCTTGTCCGCCAAAGCCTGCGATGATAATTTCTTTTTGCATAAGTCGCTTCGCTCCTCGAAATTCGAGATTCGATACTCGATGTTCAAATATCGAATTATCGAATCTCGCTAAATCTTTATCTGCTTGATCGCATCGCTGACCTTGTAATCACCCAGCGGATACGCGGGAATCATGTGCTCTTCCACAAATTTCAAGGCGTTCACCGGAGTCATACCCCAGTTGGTGGGGCAGGTGGAGAGCAGTTCAACTGCCGAGAAGCCAAGCCCGCGAACTTGAGTTTCAAACGCGGTGCGGATGGCTTTCTTTGCAAGGCGAATATTTTTAGGGTCGTGCAACGAGCGGCGCACACAATACCCAACACCGTCCAATGTGGAGAGCATTTCAGAGACTTTGATCGGGTAGCCCTGTGTTTCCACATCGCGGCCATTTACTGAAGAGGAAGTCTTCATGCCGGGCAAAGTAGTTGGAGCCATTTGTCCACCGGTCATACCGAAGTTGGCATTGTTGATGAAGATGACCGTCAGGTTTTCGCCGCGTGCAGCAGCATGGACAATTTCGCTCATGCCGATCGAAGCCAGGTCGCCATCTCCTTGATAGGTGAAGACAATGCGGTCGGGCAATGCGCGTTTTACACCCGTTGCCATTGCGGGCGCACGTCCGTGCGGGGCCTCTACAAAATCAATGTCAAAATAGTTATAAACAAACACAGCGCACCCCACGGGGGCAACGCCGATGGTTCTGTCAACGATCTTCATTTCTTCGAGCACTTCTGCAACAAGGCGGTGTGCCACGCCATGCGTACAGCCCGGGCAATAATGCGTAGGTGATTCTGTAAACGCATGTGGTCTTTCGTACACAAGATTATTTGTCGATACAGTTGTCATCATTACCTCTTAAACTCGCGCGTTCATACGCGTCAGCCAGGCATCTCTTGGGTCGGAGTACTCAGCTACCGGCGCAGAGTTGATGCGCTGAATCTCGCTCAGGATCTCATCTGGGAAGGGGACAACTCCACCAGGCCTGCCATAAAAGTCAACGGGGACTCGTCCACGAACCACCATTTGGACATCATCCAACATTTGGCCCATGTTCATCTCTGTGACTAAGATCGCTCGTGCCTGACCTGTTAACTGGTTCAGCGCTTCGACAGGAAACGGGCTGACAGTGATCGGTCTAAAAAGCCCAACCTTAATGCCTTGCGCGCGCGCCTCGCGGACAGCTGAAAGAGCAACGCGCCCAGCCGTGCCGAAGCCGACAACCACGATCTCAGCATCATCAAGGAAATATTCCTTGTAACGTACTTCGTTGTTTTGCACTTCCTTCCAACGGGTGAGCAAACGTAAATTGGTTTTCTCTTCGTCGAGAGGATTCAGATAAATGGAGGAGAGGAGCCGACGTTCGCGGTTCATTGCGCCGTTGGTGGCCCATTCAAAATCTTTGCGGTGGAGTTCCTTCATCTCTGGCATTTCCGCAGGTTCCATCATTTGGCCTGTGGAACCGTCGAGAATGAGCATGGTGACCATGCGATATTTTTCAGCGAGGTCGAACGAAAGTGCGGTGAGGTCAATGGCTTCTTGTACTGAAGCGGGAGCTAAAACAATGCGTGGATAATCCCCATGTCCGCCGCCGCGCACAGCTTGATTGTAGTCACTTTGAGCCGGGGCAATGTTGCCGAGGCCGGGGCCGCCGCGCATCACGTTCACTAAAACGGCGGGTATTTCTGTACCAGCAATGTAGGACAAACCTTCCATCATCAAGCTCACACCGGGTGATGAAGAGGATGACATCACACGCACGCCTGTGCAGGCTGCACCATACACCATGTTGATCGCGCCCAGTTCAGACTCTGCTTGCACAAAAGCACGTCCTAATTCGGGCATGCGGCGTGAGAGGTATTCAAGCACTTCTGTCTGCGGGGTGATAGGGTAGCCGAAATAGGCTTCCAACCCTGCGCGGACAGCGGCTTCTGCGATGGCTTCATTGCCTTTCCATAATTCTTTTGGCATTCGTTTCTCCAAATATTTTCACCACGGAGGACACAGAGGTCACAGAGATTCTTTTTTGTTTTCTCTGTGCTCTTCGTGGTCTTTGTGGTGAATCTTATGCCGCAACGGGTGCGGCAATCTTTGTCACTTCACGGTAAACCGTGATCGCTGCATCAGGACAGACTACAGCACAAATAGCACACCCCGTGCAACCGTCCTTGAACGTGTGCGCGGGGTGGTATCCCTTGGGGGTGAGGTGTGACATATTTAGTTCTATCACTTCCTGCGGACATGCGCTGATACACAGCTCACATCCTTTGCAGTAGGTGTCGCTTACTTCGATCCAACCTTTTGCTGCCATTCATTCTCCTATTTTTCTTTATTCGAGAAGTTAGACAAAATTAGGCAAATTCCTTTGCCTTCCTCATTATGTCGTTTTCGGAAAAAAGCGAGTAGTGCCAAGCGTCATAAAGGGGAGTGCCGAATATCATCGGTTTTGGAAAGGTATAATCTCTTCATTGATCTGCCCGCATCATTGCCTGATTTATAGATGGTAGAATCAAATGTGATTTGTAGAAGAAAATTAAGGAGTTGTTCGTTTGATGAAAAAGAGTACTTCGGTCTTTCTATTTTTATTGTTGTTAGGAACAGGTTATTTTCTTTTGTTTTGGGCGCCAAATTCAACAGGTGCGCGTGATTTCAATATGACCTTTATTTTCGAACAGGATGAACCAGCCCAGTATCCACATGTGGTTCGTCGCCTCGAGATTCGAAATACCATTCCCCAAACCCTTTATAGAATTTTTGCATATCAGCATTATTACTTTGGCTTTCCCTATTATGGGTATTCTGCTCTTGTTCTGCTGCCCGTCAAATTGATGGATGGTTTGGAAAACGTTTCGCTGAATATGTTGTTGTTGCGGCAATTTGTCAGTACGCTGCCGATGATCTTTGCCGTGCTGATCCTTGTCTATTTGCAGACGAGATTTAAGTCATATCTCAAGTCTGCGCTTTTATTTTTGTTCCTGCTCTCAGTGCCTGCGGTGGTCTTCAACAATATGTGGATTCACCCGGATAGCCTCGTGTTCTTGTTCATTGCTCTAACCTTTCTGTTTCTGGATAAGGACAATCTGCAATTCGGGAAGAATTTTTACCTCGCGGCTCTTTTCTGTGGACTGGCAGTTGCCACCAAATTAATTGGCTTGTTCTTCTTCCTGGCAATTCCCTATTATCTTTTTCTTGGCTGGCGTCAGGGACGGATTGATACCCGCAAGGCATTGACCTCGGCATCTGCCTTTGTGGCAATTATGTTTGCCACCTTTGTGTTGGCGAACCCATTCCTTTTTTGGGCCTCGGAACGGGAGTTCGCCTGGAAGACGCAATCTGACCTGCACGAAGCCATGGATAGCGGGTTCATTGTGGCGTACAACAACAGTCCATTGTTGTGGCTGCAAGTCATTGAAAAATGGTATGGCTTGCTGATCTTTGTTCTGTTCGCGATCGTGACTGTGGTCATTGCAGCATCCAAGGGAGAGAATAAACGCCATAACCAATTGATCGCATTCTGGTCATTCCCATTTATGGTGTATATCGCCTTTGCATTGGTGATCCGCGCCAAGCATTTTCCCATCCCTATTTTGCTGCCCGTATTTTCCGCACTGCCTGCATATTTCACGTTTTTTGCTCCAGAACGCCTCACTAATCCAGCAGGGGAGTATCTCAAAAAGAACGGAACAAAACTGGCTATGACGCTGATTGGAGTTGTCATTGTTGGAGCGCAGGTCTTTTATGCTTTTGGGCGGGATATTTCTCTTTATGAAGAAAACCTTCACCGCGAAGAAAACAGCCCCAGCATACAGTTTTACGAAACTATCGAAAGGGATTATCTTTCCAAGATCGTTCTAAATCGTCAATTGGTCATCTTCCGTGATGTAATGATGTACGTTCCCAATGCGCCTCGTTACGATGACCATTTTAAGTGGGGCGTATCTAATTATGATATTGCTCTCAAAGATAACCCTGATGTGTTGATCTTGAATAAGCAGCACTTGTATGACTACACTCAGGCGGGTCAGGTTGAATCTGCATCTGACCCCGATTTTGCATTGACCGTGGAATTTTATAACGATGTTCTCAACGGCACAGTAGCAGGCTACACATTGCTTTATCAGGATGAGTTTGGCGTTCTCTATGTGAGCACGCCTTTGCACGACCATTTCTTTGTTTCACAATAACCAGAGGTTTCAATGTCTAAAGTTGTAAATGCAGTGATCGTCGATGCCGTCCGTACACCTATTGGAGCACTGGGTGGAATCCTTTCCTCCGTCCGCCCTGATGATATGGCGGCACATGTCATAAAAGCTATTCTTGAACGAAATCAATTTGACCCAACTCTCATTGAAGAAGTCTTCTTGGGATGCGCGAATCAAGCTGGCGAAGATAATCGTGACGTGGCGCGCATGGCCGCGCTGTTGGCTGGTCTGCCGCTACAAGTAGGAGGCGTCACTGTGAATCGACTCTGTGCCTCCGGCTTGAATGCCATCAACATGGCGGCGCGCGCCATCAAGGCAGGCGAGGGTGACATCTACATTGCCGGCGGAGTCGAATCTATGAGCAGGGCACCCTACTCACTCCCAAAGGCAGAGGCGGGGTTTTCCTTCGGCAACTTAACCGCGTATGACACAGCTCTTGGCTGGCGGTATCCAAATCCAAAAATGAAAGAAATGTATGGAACAGACTCGATGGGCGAGACGGCTGAAAATATTGCTGCGGAACGTCCACACATCACTCGCGAAATGCAGGATGCGTTTTCCGTCCGTTCGCATCAGCGTGCCGTTGCAGCCATTGACTCTGGCCGCTTCAAACAGGAAAT
>CAZHOX010000122.1:7810-9247 GCA_964534345.1 uncultured Anaerolinea sp. | reverse complement strand
GCATCGAACAACTCGCGGCTGAATTGCTGCGCGAGCGGCGCTTCGCCGAGCATGATCGGAGTGATGGGCGTTTCGGTGACGCCCGTGTTGAAGCCGAGATTCTTCATTTCAGTGCGGAAGTATTTGGCATTTTCCCACAGCTTATCCACAAGCTGTGTAGAGTCTTCAAGCAAGTCCACCGCCGCGAGGCAGGCCGCCGCATCGGGCACAGTCACCGCAGACGAGAACAGGAACGGGCGTCCACGCTGGCGCAGCCACTCGATGATGACCGATTTGCCCGCGACGATGCCGCCCACCACACCAAAGGCTTTGGACATCGTACCGACTTCCACATCCACTTTGCCGTGCAGGCCAAAGTGATCCACGATGCCGCGCCCGCCTTTGCCGAGCACGCCTTCGCCGTGCGCATCATCCACCATCAAAAGGATGTCGTACTTCTTCGCCACTTCATAAATATCAGGCAGCGGAGCGATGTCACCGTCCATGCTGAAGACGCCGTCGGTCACGATCAGCGCGCGGCGGTATTGACTCAAGTTCGCTTTGATCTGTTCTTCCAATGACTTCACATCGTTGTGGTCATACGGAATGATCTTCGCGCCGGACAAACGCGCACCGTCAATAATGGATGCGTGATTCAATCTATCTGAAAAAATCACATCTTCTTTTCCGACCAGCACAGGGATGGTCGCTAAGTTTGCAGTAAAGCCGCTCTGGAACGTGATGGCTGCTTCCACGCCTTTGAATTGCGCGAGGCGTTTTTCCAACTCCACATGCAGAGACATCGTCCCGGCAATCGAGCGGACAGCCGCAGGCCCAACGCCCATTTCATCTGTCGCTTTTTTCGCGGCAGCGGTCAACGCGGGGTGGTTCGCCAGCCCCAAATAATTATTCGAGCAGAAATTCAAAACCTTCTTGCCATCCACCGTCAACCACGCGCCTTGCGGCGAGCCGATCGTGCGGATGTTGTTATACAGCCCCTGCGATTTCAGACCATCGATCTCTTGCTGGATCCAATCAGTTTTAGACATTGAGGCTCCTTTTGGAAATGTTTTTTCATTATAGCGATTTAACAAAAAATGGAAGTCACGATTCAGTCGTGACTTCCATTTACTCTTTTACTTCTGCAAGCAGACCCAACTCTGTGAGGGCTGCCATTACTTTTTCGATGGCTCCGCTTTTGACAACTACTGCAGTTGGACTCAATAACTCGCCCAAAAATTTCCCAGCCTTCGAGTTACGCATCTCTTCCATAACCTCGGGCCTGCTGACTCTTAGCACAAGCAGATTCTCCACCCGAGCCTCTGCGCCGTGCTGCTCCCAACGCTTGAGCGCTTTTACCAACGCGGGCGGCACGGCTCCATTCGTGTGCTTGACGAGCATAGCAAGCAATTGCTCGGCTTTCAATCCCTGCTCGCCTGCCCGCTTCAAAGACTGCGC
>CAZHOX010000122.1:0-7710 GCA_964534345.1 uncultured Anaerolinea sp. | reverse complement strand
GCGGTTGCATCTTTTCCTTCTTCGGGAGCCGCCAAGTTTACTCGCCCCAGCCAATGAAGCATTTGAACAAAGTATTTCACCAACGCGCCATCCACTGAGTCCCAATAGGCGAAGCCGCGCAGGAACTGTCCATCGGAGGCGCGTTTGATAAACCAGGAATCGTAGTCACCTGCGGGTCGTTGAAAGTCGGGGAATTTCTCTTTGATCGCGCGCAGAAAGGCTGGCAAACTCCACCACTTGTTTTGTGGAATGGAGTTGACCAAGTCCATGAGGAATTCACGGGTGACGAGCGGTTGATTTCTCCATTCGCCTTCACAAATAATGCTGGGGATCAATCTCAATTCGTCAAAGGTTGGCGATTTGAGCCAGGCTTGGAAGAGCATGTCTAATGCTTCGGGACGGGAAACTTCGAGAAATTTTTTGACAGCTTCGGCTTGAGGAATATCTTTGTTTATAAGTTTTGCTGCGGTTAATAAAACAGTTAATTGCTTTTCGGGGATGAAATCCGTTTTTCCCATGCGCAGCGCTGCAAGGTAGGTTGTGGCATCATCAAGCACATGGTCGGTGGCGGGGATTTCGTGGGCTTTTTCCACGGGGGTGGCGGGGCGACCCAACGGCTCGCTGGCTTTTTTGATCTCGGCATCGTTTTCCTGAAAAGCCAATTCATTCACCAACTCAAGCAAGTCTTCAGGGATGTAGGCAAATTCCTGCGCGCCTTTGTCAGCATCAAAGAAGGCTTTGGCAAGAAAGCCGCGGTAGAAAAGGATCTCAGCAGCGGAGATGGGTTTGATGTGCGGGCGTTCCCTGTCGCGTCTGCCTGCGCCCATCTCGCGGATCTCGCCGTATTTGCGGGCGAAGATACTCCACTCCATTTTGCCGTCGGATGCGACAAGCACATTCAACGCGGAGCGTGCCTCAGCGGGGAGAACGTCCATAGTTTCAGTAACAGCTTCCAGGTCCAGAAGAGAGGCGCAAAGCTCTTCGAGAGCAGAATCTGCATCTATGGATTCCAATTCGATTCCCCAGAATCCAGCGATGATGCGAAGGTGTCCAATATCCTGTTTGTGTAGAGAGGCGGAGAGATCTGGCATTTTTCGATTCTATCATCCCTTGCAGCGGCATGGAACTTTTTTGAATTATGCATCGTTCTATGCCGGTTCGTGTTGTATTTTTAAATTTTATAAATAAGGAGAAATAATAATGGTAGCTGTATTACGTTTCGTTCATATCATTGCAGGGATCGTGTGGGCTGGGGGCGGGCTTCTGATGAATTTGGTGATCGGCCCGGCTATTGGCGCAACAGGGGATGTGGGCAGGCAATTTGCTGGTCACTTAATCAGCAAGACTCCTTTTTCAAAAGTAATGATGGTGGCTGGAGTCCTTACCGTGTTGGCTGGCGGGACTTTGTATGGGATCAATTCCAATTGGTTTAGTTCAGGCTGGATGATGACAGGCGCCGGCATTGGTTTTGGCATTGGCGCGGTTTCAGGTATTGCTGCGCTTGTCTTTGGAGCCATGATCGGCAATACAAATGCTGCATTGGCGGCGCTTGGCGCACAAATTCAAGGCAAGCCTACAAATGAGCAGTTGACTTTGATGGCTGCCCTTCGCAAGCGGCAGGTTTTTGTGACCACTGCGAATACGGTCTGCATGATCATTTCGATAGCATTGATGGCATCTGCGCGTTTCTTTGGATAAACACGAAAACAAAATCGGCTGGATAAATCCAGCCGATTTTGTTTTAGCCCTTTACTACTTTTAGAGCCTGCGGCAGTATTTCAACGCCTATTTTTTTGAGATTGCTTCCGAAGCTGGTGAAAATCTCTCCATCCGCATGGATGTACAGCGGCAGGTCTGAAGAAAGATCGAACTTTTTGAATTCGCCCATGCGGATCTGTTTGAAGCGCATGTGAGTTCCGTTCATAAATTCAGGCACGAGGCGGAACATCATGCCGCGGGAGACCTTGTTGACGATGACATACTCCATGGTGCCGTCATTGTTTTTTGAATTGGGGGAGAGCATAAATCCGCCGCCTTCACGCGGGCCATTGCAGAGCGTGACCATGAGCGTATTACTTTCCCATGTTTCGGTATCTGTTTCGATCTTCACTTTGGCGGGGTTGTGATTCAAGATGATGGTTTGAATGACCGCGGTGAGATACATCAGAAAGCCTTTGACGATTGGCAGCTTGTGCGAGCGGATGGTGACGACCGCGTCAAACCCAATGCCGAGGGTGTTGTCGAAATATTCCGTGCGGCCATGCTCATCGGTCATTTTGCCAATATCCACTGATTCAACATTTTCGGCTTTGAGTGCATGAGCCAAAGCATGCGCGGATTTTTTTGTAATGCCCATTGAGTAGGCAAAGTCATTGCCGGAGCCAATGGGGACGATGCCCATCATTGGACGTTTGTTCTCAGGAACCTGCATGAGGCCATTCATTACTTCGTGCGCTGTGCCGTCTCCGCCCATGGCAACGACCAAGTCATACCCTTCTTCGGCAGCCTGCCGCGCAAGCTCAATGGCATGGGTTGGGTACACCGTTCCACTCCATGTCAATTCGCCTTGAAATTCTTGTGCGATCGGGCGCAGGTCATTGGCGGTTTTCCATGCGCGTCCCATGTCTGCCATGGGGTTGAGGATGAGTTTTACTTTTCGGGGCATGCTCAGCTCCTGATTTTGGTTTGTAAGGATATAACCCCGCCTGCCTTCCATTGGTTACAAAGAACCACCCCGCACTTTCGTGAAGGGTGGTTCTGATTTTTACATGGTTTATGTTTTACTGCTGCGGGTTACCAGTGGGTCCAGCGGACCTGTGCCTATCTTTGCAATTGCATATTTGCCGCGGTTATGTTTTTTGGTCCAATAAAGGGCTGCATCTGCTGCGCGCAACAAATCGCTTGCATTGTGAGAATGCAATGGATACACAGCAATTCCAGCACTAATGCCCAACTGAATAGGTTTGCTGCCCGGGATCGGGAAGGAGTATGCTTTCATCAAGTCAACGATCTTCTTTGTCACGATCTCCGCAACTGTCACATCGCTATCCCGCATGATCAGCGTCAACTCATCGCCGCCATAACGGGCAAGGAAATCTGTAGAGCGCATCTTCTCTGCGAGATAATTGAACACATGCCGCAAGACATCATCGCCAATGCTGTGTCCCAAAGTATCATTTACATTCTTAAAGCCATCCAGGTCCATCATAACCACAGAGAATTTTGAATTCATATTTCGAGCGTAGCGCATTTCATCTTGCAGGCGCTCATCCAATGCGCGGCGGTTGGGGAGTCCGGTGGCGCTGTCGGTGTTTGCAAGTTCAGTCACATCCTTATGCAGGCTGGCATTGAATATTGCCACAGCTGCCTGATCAGCCAGCAAACCGATCAAGCGCATTTCCGATCTATTAAACCCGCCCACCGTGGATTTTGAAATATTCATAACACCTACAATAGAACTTCCGAATTTAAGCGGGACGCCAATGATGGACCCTCCCCATTCTGATGGAGAGCCCTTATACAATGGGTGCTCGGCCATGTTTTCTATGATGATGGGCATACCATTCCTGGCTACCAAATGAGTAAGCCCATGCGGTCTTGGGGAAGAAATGGGTTTGTTGCTTTCACCTGCTGAATTTAATGCCGCGCCAAACTCCAACTCACCATGTGAATACAAATAAATATGAGCTGCATGTGAATTCTTTAGAAGCCGCATGGCTTCTGTGACTACGGTTTCAAGTACGGTTTGCAGATCGAGGCTGGAGGTGAGATTTAGGCTGATTCGTTTTAATGCATCGAGTTCGTCCGCTTGCTGTTTGACAAGCGTCATCAGAGCGTGTTTGGATATAACTTCCTGAGTAAAGCCTTTAACTTGTTCATCTTTTTTCTGCGACTGGGCTGAGTCGGCTTCAGCGGCCTCAACCAACGCCTGAATGAGTTTTAATATCCCTTCTTTTTCTTCAGGTGCAATCGAATTATCCTGGGCAATGATATCCCAGGCGCGCTGAAAAACGTCACTACGATCTCGTTTTCTATATTCCATATCACCCTTTGTATCATCATTAGCCGTACAGGCAAGAAGCCGTTTGTACTACCACGCACACAGATTCGTTATTATAACGGCTATTTTTATCGCAATTTGGATTGTGTTAGAATGAAATCCATACACTACTGAATGAGGTCTTTCGTGTCTGACTCACTGAAACTTGTTCCTGCCACCCCATTATCTCCCCGCCGCCGAGGCATCATCATCGGTGCATCGGAAGGAATTGGCGCGGCCCTAGCCCGCAAACTTGCAAAAGAGGGATACTCACTTGCATTGATCGCCCGACAGAAAGATAAATTGAACGCCTTGTGTGCAGAGATCAACGCTTCATTAAATGAAACCCGCACTTTTGCTTATGTTCATGATGTTTCCAACTATGATGAAATTCCTGCCCTGCTCCTCAAGATCACCGCAGACCTGGGCGGGTTGGACACGGTTGTCTTCATGGCCGGAGTTAATTATCCTCCTGGCGGAGCAGACAAATACAATTTTGAAAATGACCGCAAGATGATCGAGATCAATCTTATTGGTGCCATGGCATGGCTTACCCCTGTGGCTGAAATGTTCCAAAATGCAAAAGCCGGACAGATCGTAGGCATTGGTTCTGTAGCTGGAGACCGTGGTCGTATTGGCAACCCGGGCTACAACACTTCCAAGGCAGGGTTCGCCACATATCTTGAAGCGCTTCGCAACAGACTCACACGCCACGGTGTAAACGTGCTTACCGTCAAACCTGGTTTTGTAAAAACAGAAATGATGAAAGCCGCACAGGGCGCAACTCCCTTTGCCATTGAACCTGAAAAAGCCGCAGACGATATTTATGCCGCCATGCGTAAACGTAAACAACTCATCTACACTGCATCCTTATGGCGCTGGATCATGCTTGCCATTCAACACGTGCCATCGGTGATCTTCCGCCGAATGTCGTTCTAACCTTTGCAAACCCTAAAGGTCTTTAACACCTTTAGGGTTTCTTTTCAGAAACTTGCCATGCAAAAAAATTTCACTCAACTCGAAAACTTTGGACACTCCCTCAACGCTCCATCTTATTTGATGCAGCCCAAATCTGCCGAAGATATTTATTCGGCATTTCAGACTGCGAAAAAGATGGGCGTTACCGTTACAGCACGTGGAGCCGGGCGCAGTTACAACGATGCCGCTCTGAACGGCGGCGGCATTATGCTGGATATGTCAGCGATGAACCAGATCCTCGAATGGGATCCTGCCACAGGTCAGGTACGATGCGAGCCTGGGGTCACCCTTCAACAGTTATGGCAAAAAGTCCTGCCTGATAGCTGGTGGCCGCCCGTTGTATCCGGCACCATGTTCACCACATTGGGCGGGTGTCTTGCCGCAAACATTCACGGAAAAAATAATTTCAAAATGGGACCGATCGGCGACCATGTGATCGAGTTCACTGCTGTGCTGCCCACAGGCGCAGAAGTTACCTGTTCTCCCAAAAAGAACGGCGACCTGTTCTACGCGATGATCAGCGGCTTGGGAATGCTCGGTATTTTCACATCGATCACCTTGCAAATGAAAAAAGTGTATTCAGGGCTGCTTGAAGTTCACGCCTGGCCCACACGCAATTTACAAGAACACCTTGCGCTGATAGAAGATAACGCGCCGAGCTATGACTACATCGTCGGCTGGCTCGATACGATCACCATCGGTCATGGACAAATTCATGCCACGAATTACCTGCACGAAGGCGAAGACCCAAACCCACAAGAAACCATCAAACTTGAGAATCAAAACCTGCCGGGCCGCTTGTTCGGCGTGATGCCAAAATCATTGCTGCACTATTTCATGACGCCCTTTGTGAACGACCTCGGTTGGTGGGCAGTGAATACAGCAAAATATATTGCCAGTTTACGCAGGCACACATTTCGCCAACCTCATGCGGCCTTTCACTTTTTGCTGGATTATGTTCCGAACTGGGAACGCTCTGTGGGCCGCGGTGGATTGATCCAGTATCAATCTTTTCTGCCAAAGGAAACTGCGCTTCAAGCCTGGACCGAGGTGCTGGCTCTGACCAAAAAGCAGGGACTACCCTCCTACCTTGGTGTGACCAAACGCCACCGCCCCGACAACTTCCTGCTCACCCACGCCATGGATGGTTTCTCCCTCGCGATGGATTTCAAAGTGACCGATGCCCGCCGCGCCAAACTCCGCGCCATGCTGTTGGAATGTGACAAGATCGTACTTGCTCATGGCGGGCGGTTCTACTTTGCAAAGAACAGCGAAACCACCGCAGAGACCGCTCTCGCGTTTTATGGGCAGGAAACGGTGGATAAATTCAAGAAGCTGAAAAAACGCTGCGACCCGAACGGGCTGCTCGAATCAGATCTGTACCGAAGAATTTTTGGATAAGAATAAAATGTAGGGGCGAGGCAACCTCGCCCCTACGGAATTTAATGGTATGAACCTCGACATTATTGATTTAGGATTGATCGAATACGAACGTGCCTGGAAATTGCAGGACGAATACGCGGCGGAAATCGCAATGGGGAAACGTCCGCCGACATTGCTTTTGCTTGAACATCCCCACGTTTATACATTTGGAAGAAAAGGTCATGCCGAGAATTTGCTTTGGGGTGAGGAACAGTTAAAACAAAAAGGCATTTCCACTCACTGGGTGGACCGCGGTGGAGATGTGACCTACCACGGGCCGGGGCAGTTGGTGGGTTACCCGCTTCTTCCGCTTGGAAAAGTAAACACAGACAATAAACTCCCTGAAGCCGATTATGTAGGCTACGTCCGCAAGTTGGAAAAAATGCTCATCGTGGCAATGGCGCAATTCGGGATCGTGACAGGTCAACGGTCCGGTTTGACCGGTGTATGGATTCAAGCCGATGTGCATTCACGCTGTCCGCGCTGCAAGCCGGAAGATAAGCAAAAGCCTGCCAAGCTCGCAGCCATTGGCGTGAAAGTGGATGTACACGGCATCTCACGACATGGCTTTGCGTTGAATGTGAATCCAGATATGGAATATTGGGATGGCATCATTGCCTGCGGATTAAGTGAACCTGTCGTCTCATTGGCAGATCTTCTTTCCCCAGTACCAGCCATGGAAGAAGTAAAAGAAAAAATAAAACTGGCATTCCGCGAAGTATTTGAATAACCGCATGGTACTTTCGTAAGATTGGGGGAATCACAATTATCAAAGTACAATCCTGCCCAATTTAGAAAGAGGTGTCTATGGCTTCTCCACAACGTCAAACATTTTCACGCAGAGATTTTTTCAAACTTGGCGGCTCGCTTGCTGCCGCATCCCTCCTCGCGGCATGTGCGTCAGATGAACAAGCCACAGAACTTGCGGGAATTCCAACGGCTCAAATCAATTTACCGAATGACCCCACTCCAACCCCGCCGCCGCTGGTGGCGCTTCCCATCATTGCGCTCAGCCGCATGAGTTACGGCATTCGCCCTGGGGATATTGAATCCTTCCTTGCACTGGGCAGCACGGATGATGAACGCCTGCTTGCGTATGTGAATCAACAATTGAATCCCGACTCGATCGACGACTCAGATTTTGAAACACGCTACAACGCGGCAGGCTTTGAAACCCTGCACAAAACCCACGAGCAATTGTACGCAGACCACATCGCCAGCAACCCCTACGACTCCAACGACGATGCCTATTGGGATTGGTACAGCAAGCC
>CAZHOX010000121.1:0-9343 GCA_964534345.1 uncultured Anaerolinea sp. | reverse complement strand
GTCAATGGGCGGGTATCAGGCCACAGGTCCGGTTTGGATGCGTGCTCTTCGATATACCATCGGCTTGGTCGGCATCCTCATCCTGTGGATGGGGTTGGGGGAAGTATTTCCGCGTGGCGATGGCATGCTTGTTTATTCTCTACGTTTTATTCGCTATTCGTTAGTGGGGTGGTGGGTGACAGGCGGTGCTCCCTGGGTTTTTATTCGTTTCAAGTTAGTTGAAGACAACAGACGAAAATCTTCAATCTGATATAATGTTGGCTCAGTCAGGAAATATAAATAAATCCATATGCTTCAAGGTGCGCTCAATCATTGATGCACTTTTGATTAGGCAGGTAATCAGGTTTTTTAATGACGCTCGAAAAAGACACACTACTTCATAATCGTTATAGAATCGTTGACATTCTTGGACAGGGCGGCATGGGGTCTGTGTATCGTGCTGTGGATGAAAACCTTGGCGTTCAAATTGCGCTCAAGGAGAACCTGTTCACCACGGATGAATATGCACGCCAGTTCCGTTTGGAAGCGGTCATCCTTGCCAATCTTCGCCACCCGAACCTGCCGCGTGTTTCAGACCATATTGTGCTGGGCGATCAAGGCCAATACCTTGTTATGGATTTTATCGAAGGGGAAGACCTGCGCTTCCGAATGGAACGCATGGGTATGCTCACCGAAGATGACGCGGTTCACATTGGTGCAGCCATTTGTGATGCGCTCTCTTATCTACATTCCCGCAAGCCCCCCATTCTTCATCGTGATATTAAACCTGGCAATGTCAAAATCACACCAGATGGTCACATCTTTTTAGTGGATTTTGGTTTAGCCAAGGTTTATCAGAATGCAAGCCAGGCTACTACAACCGGCGCACGCGCCATGACCCCTGGCTATTCTCCTCCAGAACAATATGGAACTGCACGCACTGATCCGCGCACAGACATTTACTCGCTGGGTGCCACTTTATATGCAGCCTTGAGCGGCATCATTCCAGAAGATGGGCTGGCTCGCGCCATGGATAATGCGCAACTAACTCCATTGCGAAAGCGCAATTCAAAAGTATCCCGTCGTTTGGCTGCGGCAATTGAGAAGGCTATGGCGGTTGATCCAAGTGACCGCTTTCAAACTGCAGAAGAATTCAAAAAAGCGTTATTGGGTGCCAAATCCAAAACGCAGCAGGTTCCTGGCAGCTATACAGTTGTTCCACCTCCGGTGGATGCCTTTCCTGCGAAAGAGATCAACGCAGAAGCTGCGGCTCCCGTAAAGGAGAAGACACCAGTTCGCTCCCCGAAAGGACCGGTTTTTTCTCCAACCACAGTAGAAGATGACCAGCCTTTTGTTTCTCCACTTAAGCGGCAGAAAGAGCGCGAGCGGAAACGTCGTAATACGCTGGTTCGCTTCATCTTTGTGTTATTAATTTTGCTCGCAGTCGGCGTACCTTTTCTAGCTCCGGCAATTTTGCCTGCCAATGTGCGCGGTATGCTTCCTTTTCTCGTGCCTACCAACACTGCCACTAAAACTGCCACGCCTACGGCGCCATTGCCTACCAGCACCATTGCCCTTACTGAGACTTCAACGGTAGTTCCTACTTCAACTAAAAAACCACCTACAGCAACCACTGCGCCAACCAATACAATGATTCCTGGGGTAGTTGAAACTGGCCTGCCAACCGAGACTGCTATCCCTGGTACGGTTGCAGCAATTGGCGGCGGCGCTGGGCAACTTGCATTTTCATCTAGCCGTTCTGGGATTCCACAGATATATCTTTTAGACCTCACGGTTAATGGCGCAACTCAAATCACCAATATGCCCAATGGTGCCTGCCAGCCTTCCTGGTCACCAGATGGTATGAAATTGGTGTTTATCTCTCCTTGCAAAGGCATGGATGATATTTACTACAACGCCAGTTTGTATATCATCAATGTAGATGGCACAGGATTAACCCCTATTCCTCCCAGCCCTGGAGGGGATTTTGATCCTGCCTGGTCTCGTGATGGGAAGTCTATTGCCTTTACTTCACTACGCACCGGACAAATGGAGATATTCTCGGTCAATCTGGATGATCTTACAAAAGCTACCCAGATCACCAAGGGTGCTGCAAAGGTTGAGTCTCGTCAGCCGAATTGGTCGCCAGATGGTTCAAAGTTTATTTACACAGTGAAGCGAGTTGGTGTGTATCAAATTTGGATGATGGATACCAATGGCGAAAACCCCATTCAGATCGTTCGCAGTGGACAAGCCTACAACGATTATCATCCCGTATGGTCACCCAACGGTGAATTGATCGTCTTCAACCAGCGTTGTGCGGATTCTTTTTGTAACCCTTATTTGATGAGTGTTTCTGCCATAGACCACACGGTAGAACAAGGCAAAAAAATACAGATCAACGTGATTACTATTGAGAACGTAGATTATTCCCCAGACGGTTACTACCTTGCCTATGAAGGTATTGTAGAAGATAACAATATAGATATTTTCTACATGACCGCAGCGGGTGGTGGCCGTGAAAGGATCACCACCGACCCCGCATTAGACTTCCATCCCGTGTGGCGGCCCGTTACAACAACCCCATAAGATGTTCAAAAACAAAAAGAGGAAAGATCGAAAGGTCTTTCCTCTTTTTGTTTCTATATTGTAAATAATTCTTACACTCCTCTTATTGACTTCCCTTTTTTGCACTGTTATCATTATTGCACGATACCTAGCACTCTCGAATTGGGAGTGCTAAATTATGAATATGAGCAACCTAACCGAACGCCAAAAGACCCTGCTTCTTCTAATCATCCGTGATTACATTGAGTCCGCACAGCCAGTAGGCTCGAAGCGGCTTACTGAACATTATCATCTCGGGCTTTCGGCGGCGACCATACGCAATGAAATGGCTGCCCTCACAGAGATGGGCTATCTGCGCCAGCCTCATACCTCGGCGGGGCGAGTCCCTTCGGAGGAAGGCTATCGCTATTTCGTCAGCCAGATGATGCAGGATGCGGAATTGCCCGAAAGCGTGCAACACACCATCTCGCATCAGTTCTATCAGTCTCGCGCCGACATGGACCAGTGGATGACCCTCGCGGCATCCATCCTTGCCAACCAATCGCAGGGAGTTTCGGTAGTCACAGCGCCGCACTCGGAGCAGGCAAGATACAAGCATGTTGAATTGATTTCGACTCAAGGCCGACAGATCTTGATGGTTCTTGTGATGGCAGGTGGGGAAGTGTCCCAGCAGATTTTGACTCTGACGGAACCCGTGCCACAGGAGCGACTTAGCCAAACCGCCGCGCGTCTTAACGCCCTGTTAGCTGGTCTGGCCGTGGACGCAATTTCCTCGCTGACGCATCGCTCTGACCCGCTCGATCAGGATATCCTCATCCTCATCCTGCAAGACATGCGCAACTCAGCGAGCCGTGTCTCTGGTGAAATTTACACAGATGGCTTGACCAATGTCTTGAGCGAACCCGAATTTTCAGGCTCGGGTGAAGCGCGCAAGACATTGAAACTTTTTGAAGAACGCTCTACTTTGCAAGACCTGTTGGCGCGCACCACCACGAACAGCAACATCGGTGGACTGCAAGTGTTGATCGGCGGGGAAGGCGAGTTGGATGAACTCCGTCAGTGCTCGATGGTGATCGCCAGATACGGCGTCCCTGGCATGGCGACGGGAACCCTAGGCGTGCTTGGGCCGATGCGAATGTCTTATGCAAAGACCATCCCCACGGTGCGATACGTCGCTGGGTTGTTGAGCGATCTGGTGAACGACACGATTTCTGGTGAATAAAAAACGATAGTCGATAATTCGATACTCGTACATCGAATGTCGAATATCCAACATCGAATAACGAGAGTGAGAAACATGGCAGACGAGAAAGATAAACAAGAAGAGATCGATGAGACTCAAGCCGCAGCGGAAGAAATGCCCGTTGAGGCCGATCAGGCGTCGGCGGAGCGTGAGGCGTTGATCAATCAATTGAAAGAGGCTGAAGCCAAAGTCGTCGAATATAAAGATGGGTGGGCGAGGTCTCAGGCTGAATTTCAAAATTACAGAAAGCGCATTGAACGCGATAACGAGATGATGTATGCCGGCATGAAGGGTGACATCATCAAAAAAGTGTTGCCCGCGCTTGATGATCTGGAACGCGCTTTGGCAAACCGTCCCGCAGATGATGCGTGGGCGAGCGGCATTGAGTTGATCGCGCGCAAGATGCAGAATATTTTGGAGAGCGAAGGCGTGAAGCGCATTGAAGCAAAAGGTGCGGCGTTTGACCCGAACTTCCACGAAGCGATCTCGCACGAACCGAACGATGAGGTGGAAAGCGAACACGTCATCGATGTTGTACAAAATGGATATATGCTCGGCGAACGAGTGATACGACCTGCCCTTGTACGGGTGGCGCAATAAACTAGTAAGTTGAAATGTTGGAAGGTTTACAAGTTGAACCCCAACTTTCAGACCTGACAACTTTCAAACTTTAAACGAGGAACTCATGGCAAAAATCATTGGTATTGATCTTGGTACGACCAACTCTGTAGCCGCTGTTATGTCTGGCGGGGAACCTGTTGTAATTCCCTCTGCAGAAGGCGAACGACTTGTCCCTTCTGTAGTGGCGATGAATAAGAATGGTGAGCGTTTGGTGGGACGTGTGGCGCGCAATCAGGCCATCACAAATCCGCAGAATACGATTTTTTCGGTCAAGCGTTTTATGGGTCGCAAGTCTGGTGACCCTGAAGTGGAGCGCACCCGCAAGCGCGTGCCGTATGCCGTCAATGGCGCGGACAATGGCGATGTGCGTGTGACCCTCGGCGATAAAGATTATTCTGCTCCTGAAGTTTCCGCGATGATCCTTGCGAAGATCAAGGCAGATGCGGAAGCGTATTTGGGCGAGACGATCACACAGGCGGTCATCACCGTCCCTGCGTATTTCAACGATGCACAGCGCAATGCCACGAAAGATGCTGGCAAGATCGCTGGCCTCGAAGTGCTGCGTATTATCAACGAGCCAACCGCCTCATCTCTTGCGTATGGCCTCGATAAAAAGAAAAATGAAGTTATCGTTGTGTATGACCTCGGCGGCGGTACGTTTGACGTTTCAATTTTGGATGTGGGCGACGGCGTGTTCCAAGTCCGCGCTACGAGCGGCGATACCTTCCTCGGCGGCGATGACTTCGATCTGCGCATCATGGATCATTTGATCGAGACCTTCAAGAAGGATAACGGCATCGACCTGAACAACGATCGTCAGGCTTTGCAGCGCTTGAAGGAAGCCTCTGAAAAAGCGAAGATCGAGCTTTCCACGGTAATGCAGACCGAGATCAACCTGCCTTACTTGACTGCGGATGCAAGCGGCCCCAAACATTTGGTGATGACCATGACCCGCGCCAAGCTCGAACAAATTACAGCGGATCTTGTCGACCGGACAATTGCTCCTGTCAAACAGGCATTGGCTGACGCTGGATTAAATGCCGGCAACATCGATGAGGTGGTTCTGGTGGGCGGCATGACCCGTATGCCAGCCATCCAAGACCGTGTACGTGCCTTCTTTGGCAAGGATCCGCACAAAGGCGTGAACCCTGATGAAGTTGTGGCGATTGGTGCAGCAATTCAGGCAGGTGTGCTCGGTGGGGAAGTGAAGGATATTCTTCTCCTCGATGTGACTCCGCTGACGTTGGCGATTGAAACGTTGGGTGGCGTTGCCACGGCTCAGATCGAACGCAATACCACCATCCCGACCCGCCGCTCGCAGGTATTTTCAACTGCTGGCGATAACCAGACTCAGGTTGAGATTCATGTCTTGCAGGGCGAACGTCCGATGGCGAATGACAACAAGTCGTTGGGTAAATTCATTTTGGATGGTATTCCGCCTTCACCGCGCGGTGTCCCTCAAATTGAGGTGACGTTCGATGTGGATGCGAACGGCATTTTGAAAGTCAGCGCGAAGGATAAGGCAACTGGACGTTCTCAGCATATTACGATCACAGCATCTTCTGGTTTGAGTGACAGCGAAGTGGAAAAGATGCGCAAGGACGCCGAAGCACATGCTGAGGAAGATCGCAAGCGCAAGGACTTGATCGAAGCACGCAACAATGCCGATAACATGGCGTATGCTGCGGAAAAAGCGTTGCGCGACCTCGGTGACAAAGTGCCTACGGATGTCCGCAGTGATGTGGAAGCCAAGACCGCGGAGGTCAAGTCTGTGGCGCAAGGCGAGGACGTGGACAAGATCAAAGCGGCTACCGATGAATTGGGGCTGGCTATTCAAAAGATTGGCGCCTCTGTCTATGAGCAGGGTCAACCGTCAGCGGGGGGCGAAGCGGATGGTTCTCCATCCAGTGATGCTGGGCCTGATGTGGTCGATGGCGAAGTGAAGGAGTAAGCCCAGTTCCAGATTCAATGTTCCAGGTTGAAGGTTTTTACCTGCAACTTGTAACCTGCAACCTGTAACTTAAATTATGAGCAACGATTATTACGAAACTCTGGGCGTGGGACGGAATGCGAGCGATGATGAGATCAAAGCCGCATTCCGTAAACTCGCGCGTCAGTACCACCCCGATGTAAGCAAGGAAGAACACGCCGAAGAGAAGTTCAAGGAAATCAATGAGGCGTACGGTGTGCTTTCGGATTCTGAGAAGCGCGCTCGCTATGACCGCTTCGGCAAAGAGGGGCTCGGCGGTATGGGTGGCGGGCCTTCACGTGACTACACGGTGGACTTCTCCGATATCTTTGATGAGCTTTTTGGCGGATTTGGATTCTCTGGTGGCCGCCGCTCGCGCAAATCTCCGCGCCGTGGACGTGACTTGCAGATGCAGGTCACATTGACGTTTGATGAAGCTGTCTTTGGTGTGGACAAGGAAATTGAGTTCTCGCGTGATGAAACCTGTTCACGTTGTAGCGGCAAGGGAGCCGAACCCGGCACCTCGCCAGTGAAATGCACAACTTGTAATGGGCAGGGTGAAGTACGTCAGGTGCGCCAGACCTTTTTGGGTCAGATGGTGCAGACGGCAACATGCCCAACTTGTAACGGACGCGGCGAGATGATCTCCTCTCCGTGCAAGACTTGTCACGGCAATGGTCTTGAACGCAAGAAGATCAAGAAGAAGGTGCAGATTCCCGCTGGTGTGGATGTGGGGACGCAGATCCGCCTGACGGGGGAGGGTGCGCCTGGTGAGAATGGCGGCCCACAGGGAAGTCTGTTCCTCGTGCTGGATGTGAAGCCGCATCAATTCTTCAAACGCCGCGAGAATGACCTAGTGTTGAATCTCGATATCAATGTGGCGCAAGCCGTGCTAGGCGCGGAAATTGATGTGCCAACCATTGATGGCGATGAGAAGTTGCATATCCCAGCCGGTACGCAGCCTGGAAAAGTTTTTACAATCAAGAATAAAGGCGTGCCTTATCTGCGCCGCAAAGACCGTGGCAATCAGTTGGTGATCGTGAATGTGGCTGTTCCGACCAAGCTGACGAAGGAACAGCGCGAGTTGTTCGAGAAGCTGGCCGAGAGTTTGGGAACTTCTGTCAAACCGCAGGAAAAGGGATTTTTGGATTGGTTGAACGAGACGTTGGGTGGGTAGGAAAGAGATTGGTAAATAGTAATTGGTAATTAGAACCGAGCAGGTGAGAGTCTGCTCGGTTTTTGTTAGCCTTCTTGCAGGAGTCTAGAACCTTAACCACTGAGCCACTGAGACGCAGAGAAAAACAAATAAAAACTCCGTGCTTCTGTGCCTTCGTGGTTCAAAATGTTTTTTAGATATGTCGCATCCAACTTGTGCAAGAGGTAAATGGTCTGTGGTCTATTGTTATAATGCCATGATGAAAATATTGTTGCGAATCTGGCGTGCATTGCCATTGTGGGTGCATTTTTTGGCGGCGAAGCTGGTGCGTCCCAGATTCCGTGCGGCAGTGGCGGCGTTGATCTTTGATGAGGCGGGAAGGATTTTGCTTTTCAAGCACACCTATCGCAAATTTGAATGGGGTATTCCGGCAGGTGGGCTTGAATATCGCGAGCAGCCCGCGGATGCGATTGTCCGCGAGTTTCGTGAAGAGACGGGAATGCAAATTGAAATTGAGCGCTTGCTCACCGTGGTCAGTGCGAGGGAAGATCACCACATCAGCATGGTGTATTTGTGCAGGATCGTGAGCGGAGAGTTCAAAGAGTCACTTGAGATTTCGGAGATAAAATACTTCCCCGTGGATGAAATGCCCGCCATGATGCTCACCACAGAGAAAGAATTGATAAAATGGGCAGCGAAGGAAATTCGACGATAGACCGCAGACAACAGACCACAGATTGTCATCAATGGTTTATTGTCCATCGTCAGCTATAAAGGAATTAATTTGACAAACATTCTTCTCGTCGGTTTCGGAGGGTTTATTGGTTCGGTGTTGCGGTATCTAGTCAGCGGGGCGGTGCAGCAATCCATGAAACGGATGGATTTTCCTTTTGGAACACTGGCTGTCAACCTGCTTGGATGCTTTATCATTGGCATCCTTGCTCAATATGGCGAGGTTCGTGGTGCTTTTTCAAACGAGTCGCGGGCTTTTATTTTCTTCGGCTTGTTAGGCGGCTTTACCACTTTTTCCTCTTTCGGAAATGACACCGTCAACCTTGTGCGCGAGAGTTTTGTGATGAATGCGCTTGCAAATGTCGGCGCGAATGTGGCGCTTGGTCTGCTGGCGGTTTGGTTGGGACGAACGATTTCTTATTTGATCTGGAGATAAACATGAACTGGCTTGAAGTTTCTTTAACTGTGGACGGCGAACTCGCCGAGTCCGTTGCGGATGTGCTTGCACGTTTTGCACCCAACGGCGTGATGACCGAGCAAGGTGTGAAGTTCAATGACGAAGAGGACGAGGGAACCGCGACAGGCCCCATCACCGTCCGCGCTTATTTGGAAGTGAACGATCAACTCGAAGAAACGCGACAGAAGCTCGAAGAGTCGCTGTACTACTTGGGGATGATTCAGCCCGTGCCGACTCCCATCTACAAGCAGATCGCGGATCAAAACTGGATGGAAGCCTGGAAGCAGCACTACAAGCCGATCCTCATCGGACAGAGACTCCTCATCCTGCCTGCGTGGCTCGAATCTCCTGACCCGAAACGAATCCCGATCAAGATCGACCCTGGCATGGCTTTTGGGACGGGGACACATCCCACGACACAACTTTGCCTTGAACTTATGGAAGTGTCCACTGACCACCGACCACTGACCACTGTTATTGACGTCGGCTGCGGTTCGGGAATCCTCTCCATTGCTGCGCTCAAGCTCGGCGCAAGTAAAGTCCTCGGCGTGGACATTGACATCGAGTCCGTCAAGAATTCACGCGAGAACGCGGATGTCAACGGGGTGGGGGAGGAAC
>CAZHOX010000120.1:7879-9411 GCA_964534345.1 uncultured Anaerolinea sp. | reverse complement strand
AGGCAAGTATGGGCGCAGTGACCGGTTCCGATTACATGGTGGAACACTGGCTGGCCTGTTATGCGATGTTGTATTTGAGCGGAGGATAGAAAGACATGGATATTCATTTTCGCGCAGCAACTCCCAAGGATGTAGATGCAGCAGTGCCGCTCATTTTCAGCTCGGGGCCTGGTGCCTTCAACTATATTTTCAGTCCCAAGCCCAATCAGGCACTGGAGTTCCTTCGTTACACTTTTCAAGATGGCGCAGGAGAACTCGGATACAAGAATCACATCGTCGGTGAATTTGATGGGAAAGTCGTGGCAGTAGGCGCCGCATTTGACGGGGATACCACCCTGAATTTTTTCCTCGCCGCTGGCAGACAAATCGCCTCTTTCTACGGGTTGGCTGCTCCTCTCGTTATTCGGCATGGACTACAAGTGGAGAGTATCATCCAACCGCCAAAGGGGCATTTGCATTACATCGCTCATCTTGGCGTAGACCCTGCTTTGCAAAGCAAAGGCATCGGTGCGAAACTCGTAGAGCATTTGATGGAAGTTGGAAGAAAAGCAGGTAAAACCCAAACCGCTCTGGATGTCTCGGTCCTCAATCCGCGCGCGCAGGCGTTATATGAACGGCTAGGATTTCAGCAAACAAGGCATCGCCCATCTACACTGAAAGGAGTCCCCGCTCATAACCGATTGGAACGAAAACTATAATAAAGTGGTGGATTATTTGATTCCCCCTAACAAATAAAAAGCCGCTGCAAGGTTCGTGTTTGGCAATGGCTTTTTATTTTAACCATTTGCTTTTCATCCCTAATATATTCCCTGCATCACCTGTCTCCACAGGAAGCCTGCATATTGCTGCCAAAACGTGGCCTCAGGTAGTCCATTGGGAGTTAAGAGACTCACCACCGGGTTTGGCGGCACAAAAGAGTTAGAGATCATATTTGGGTCAATTGCAAGATTTGATTGAGGAGCTGGCAAATATTCAGTTTTTATTAAAGACGAAAACGGGATCACCCATGTATAGGTGCCAGCAGGAATTCCATCCACAAGAATGTTAGACGCCGTGATAATGATCTTTTTGTTGTAATTTGGGTTGAGAATCCAACTGCAATCCATTCCATTGATCATGGCAATTGGATAGGTCAAATACCCAAAGACCGGTTCAAACAAAGAATTGATGGGCTGGTCAAGGATGTGGTCATCATGCAGCGGGGGAACCACCAGATCATCAGCGTTCATAATGACCATCTTTTGGATCGGTATTTGTATCGTATGCGGGGTGTTATTGATTTTATTGTTGGTACTCGTAATCACTGTAACAAAAAATATCAACTCCTCGCGTGCAGCAACAGTGGCCAGCGCAGATTGAGGGCTTGAAATGGCATAACCGTGGCTCGCAAGCTCGCTGTAATACACCGCCTGGATCAATTGCGGGCTGATGAATGTAACCACGATCTGTGCCGTGCTCGTGTCATCCAGCTTTATCGTCTGAACATCTGACCAGGCTTTTGTCTCACTCACGAGTGTTCCAAGAATCGAAAT